>JBJTAA010000138.1:0-8472 GCA_046090525.1 Planctomycetota bacterium | reverse complement strand
ATTCCGAAGGACATCCATCAGCCCGCGCTTCTCGAGGCTGGCCCGCACCCTGCGAGGTGACTCACCCGACTGTGCAGCGATGGCCCGGATCTCGTCGTCATAGTCGGACGGATCATCGGAAACGCTCTGTTCTTCGGCGAGCCGCTCGAGGATGAAGTGTTCCTTGAGGGCGGCGGCGGTGCTGCCCATGACGGTCTGACGCAGCTCGTTGACGTGACGGCGGATGGAGTCGTCATCGAAGCCGCTGCGGCGGAGCTCGAGGATCGCCCGCTCGAGCTCCCGCTGGGCCTGACGGCGGAGCAGGTCGGGGGGCAGATCCCAGGAGGCCGAGGCGGTGAGGGCCGCGGCCACCTGCTGCCGGACCTGCTTGCGGCGGTGGTACTCGAGCTGGTTCTCGAGCTGCCGCCGGACCGCGTCGCGGAGGGCCTCCTCGCTCTCGAATCCGCCGAGTTCCTCGAGCAGGCTGGCGGTGAGGGCCGGCAGCTCGTGCTTCTTGACGTCGAGCACCTCGAGCGTGAGCGTCACCTCCTTGCCGCGGAGCGGCTCGACGGCCGCCTCGTCGGAGATCCGCACGCTCGCCGTGACCGTGTCGCCCGGCTTGGCCTTCGCGAGCAGCGCGTCGAAGCCGGCGAGTTCGGCGTCGGCGAAGGAGAGCTTCGGCCGCACCACGATCTCCATCTCGGAGGCCTGCGAGAGCAGGTCGTCGCCGTCGGTGAAGCGGAGGTTGGCGACGATCAGGTCGCCCACGGCCGGCTTCTCCCCGCCAGGCACGTAGCGGCACCGCTCGCGGAGGATGTTGCCGAGCGCCTCGTCGATGTCGGCCGCGCCGATGTCGCGGGCCGGGCGGGAGATCGACAGGCCCTTCCACTTGGGCAGCTCGAACTCCGGCCGCACCTCGATCGAAAACTCGAACGTGAGCGGCCCCTCGTCGGGCAGCACCACCGCGGCGAGGTCGAGGTCGGGCTCACTGATCGGCGCGAGCTTGCCGCTCTCCGAGACCTGCGCCATGGCGTCGGTGACGAGCTTGGAGCGGATCTGGTCGGCCAACTCCCCCTTGAAGCGGCTGCTCACGAGCTGGCGGGGAGCCCGGCCGGGACGGAACCCCGGCAGCAGGGCCGAGGGCATCAACTCGCCGATGGCCTCGTCACGGTAGCGGTCGATGTCGGCGCGGGGGATCGTGACCTTGACGCGACGTTGGCAGGTCGAGACCTCATCGATCGCGACTTCGAGGTCGAGGGAACGGGGCCCGGCTTCGCCCTCGGGCGAGGCCACGGCCGAGGACGCGTCGGACGAACTGGACGACATCGGCTTTTCCGGAGGGACGGGAACGCGACTGGCGAGAGGGAACGAAGCGGGTGATGGGATTCGAACCCACGACAACCACGTTGGCAACGTGGTGCTCTACCAACTGAGCTACACCCGCGGCGTGCCGATTGGAACGGCTGCCCGAAGGCTCGGCCCGGTTGTCGGCGGGCCCCCGTTCCACGGGAACCCCGCGATTATAGGGCGGCTCGACGGCGTCGCAAGGTCACCGGCTGGGCTTCTGGGGGTTTCTGCGGAGACTGGGGAAGAGACGATTTTCGCGGCTGCCCGCGGCGGTACACTCGACACTTCGCTTTCCGCCGGGCCGCCTTGAGCCCGCCGTCGGTACGGCTCGTGGCGCCGAGCGCCGACGAGTACCTCGACGACTTCTTCAAGGGCCTCTCATGACCAACCCCAGCGGCCAGGGACGCCCGCCAGCGGATCGGCCCCGCCCCCGGCGGGTGACCGTGCACGATCTGCCCGCCGCCCGGCGGGAAGGGCGGCCGATCACGATGGTGACCGCCTACGACTTCCCGACCGCCATCCTGGCGGACGCGGCGGGGGTCGACTGCGTCCTCGTCGGCGACAGCGTGGCGATGGTCGTGGCCGGTCGCGAATCCACGATCCCCGCCACGCTCGAGCAGATGATCTACCACGGCGAGATCGTCTCCCGGGCGGTGAGGCGGGCGCTCGTGGTGGTCGACCTCCCCTTTCCGCTCCAGCACCTTGGCCGGCATGCCGCGATCGAGGCCGCCGCCCGGCTGCTCAAGGAGACCGGGTGCCAGGCGGTCAAGCTCGAAGGCACCGCCGGCCAGGCCGACGTGATCGAGGGGCTCGTGGCGGCGGGGATTCCCGTGATGGGCCACGTCGGCCTCAGGCCCCAGGCCGTGCACCAGCTCGGCGGCTACCGGATGCAGCGGGACGGCGCGCAGCTCGGCGCCGATGCCACGGCCGCCGCCGCCGCGGGCGCCTTCGCCGTCGTGCTCGAATGCATTCCCGAGCGCGTGGCCGCGGAGATCACGCGGGCGCTGCCCGTGCCCACGATCGGCATCGGGGCCGGGCCGGGCTGTGACGGGCAGGTGCTCGTGATGCACGACCTGCTCGGGTTGTCGTGCGACCGGGTGCCCCGGTTCGTGCGGCAGTATGCCTCGGGCCGCGACACGTTCGCCGCGGCGCTCGCCGCCTGGAAGGCGGATGTGGAGGCCCGCCGCTTCCCCGGCCCGGCCGAGACGCTCGGCTGACCGGCGCGAGGTCGCGCGGGAGCCGGGCTCGTGCCTACGGCACCACGAGTTCGTCGGAGATCACGACCGGCTTGCCGGCCGTCACGCCCGCCGGTGCCGGTGCCGGGCCGGACATGGGGCCCGCCACCGGCACGCCCCCGTCCATCACCGCGTGACCGCCCGTGCCGCAATCGTTGCAGCCCATGTCCGCGGGCGGGCAGGCCGGCTGGCAGCCCGCGTTTTGGCCGCAGACGCGGGGAGGCGCCGCCACCGCCGCCTGGGCGCCCGGCGGCGTGAAGCCTGGAGGCAGATGGCCGAAGCACTTCTCGTACTTCCAGACCTCGAGTGCGATGTATCGCTCGTTGAGGCTCTTGCAGCCGCTGCCGGCCGTGGTCGCCAGCACCGCCGCGACGAGGCCGAGGCACCGCCATCCGCATGCACGCATCGTTCCGTCTCCTGGGCAGGCAGTCATGGCCTCCGCCCGGCACGGAAACCGCCTCAGCGGCGGGTGCTCCGGCGAACGCCACTGAACCCTACCCCACGCCGGCTGCCGAGCAACCAGCCACGGGCCGGAAAGAGACCGAACGGACGGGAAGATGTATGGGTCGTGCGGTTCGGTCGGTGCTGCGACGGAACCTCAGCCCTTGCGATGCCGGATGCGGGCCCGCATCCGCCGCTTCTTCTGGCCCAGCTTCCGCCGGCCCTTGCCCGTCTTCTTGACGCCCATCGATGAACTCCCAGGAACGGCTCGGCGGCAGCATGCCGTCGGCCGCTGGGGGGCCGTTGTAAGATGGGCCTCCCGGGATTTCAAGCGAAGCCGCCGGCCGACGGACGCATGATCGTGTTCTTTCCCACCTATGCGCGGCGGACGGCCACGGGCTGGCGGGCGAGCGTGGCGGGCATGGTGTCGCGGCCGCTGCCGGAGCGGAGCCGGCGGCGGGTGCTGGCCATCGGGGTGTTCAAGCGGCTGCTCGACCTCGAGGAGGCCGATCTCGACACCGACGTCTTCCGCCGCCGCGCCGACTGCTTCCTCTTCCAGCGGGTCGCCGGCCGCCGGGTCCGGGTGGCCCTGGCGGGGCGGCAGCTCGAGGCGGGGCCGTCGGACCGCACCGGCCACTTCCGGGCCGAGGTCGATCTCGACGAGGCGACCGTCGCCGAGTGGGGGGAAGCCGATGGCAGCTGCCGCTGGCTCTCGTACACGGCGCTCGGCGACGACGAGGAGGACGGGGTGGGCGACGCCGCCTCGGCCGGCCGGATCCAGCTCGTCGAGGCGGCGGGCACCTCGGTGATCTCCGACATCGACGACACCGTGAAGATCAGCAACGTCGCCGACCGCCGGGAACTCCTGCGCAACACGCTCCTGCGGGAGTTCACGCCGGTGCCGGGCATGCCCGAGGCGTTTCGCCGCTGGCAGGAGGCGGGGGCCGCCTTTCATTACGTCTCGGCGAGCCCCTGGCAGCTCTCGAACTGCCTGTGCAACTTCCTGGGCGCGGCGGGCCTGCCCGCCGGCTCCATGCACCTGAAGCTCTTCCGGCTCAAGGATTCGACGCCGCTGGGCCGGCTCACGGCCCGGAAGCGGTCGAAGCGGCGGGCCATCGAGCAGATCATGGCCGACTTTCCCGGGCGGCGGTTCGTGCTGGTGGGCGATTCGGGCGAGCGGGATCCCGAGGTCTACGCGGCCGTGGCGCGGCGGCGGCCCGAGCAGGTGGCGGGCGTGTTCATCCGCCGCGTGCCCGACCGCAAGGCGGCCAATCACGTGAGCCTGCGATTCGACAAGCTCGCCCGGCGGCTGCCGGCCGGCGCGCTCAAGACCTTCGTGGCCGCCGAGGAGTTGGCGCACCTCCCCTGAGCCCTCACCAGGGGCTGTCAAAGGCGTTCTGGTAGTGCTCGACCACCGGCCGGTCGGCGCCGGTCGCCGGAAACGTCACCGCCACCACGTCGATCCGCACCGACTGGTCCTCGAGGTGGTGGCGGCGGATGTAGGCGGCCGCGAGTTCGGCGATCCGCCGCTGCTTCACCGGCCCGACCGTCTCCGCGGGATGGCCGTGGGCCGTGGTGGATTTCGAGCGGACCTCGACGAACACGACCGTCCGCCCGTCGAGGGCCACGATGTCGATGTCGCCGCGGAGGATCCGCTCGCGGCGGCCCACGATCCGGTAGCCGAGCGACTTGAGGTGCCGCACCGCCTCGTCCTCGCCGCGCCGGCCGAGCTCGTCCCGCGAGGAGGGCATGGCAGCCCCTTCCGTCAGGCCTTGGCGGCGGCCTTCTTCTTGCCGGCCTTCTTGCCGGCGGCGGCGCCGGTCGGCTCGGCCGCGGTCGTCTCCTCCCGCTTCTCGCGCAGGCGGGTCGACTTGCCCGAGCGGTCGCGCAGGTAGTAGAGCTTCGCCCGCCGGGCCACGCCCGATCGCTTCACCTGGATGGTGGCGATCTTCGGCGAATGCAGGGGGAACTTCCGCTCCACCCCCTCGCCCGCCACGATCCGGCGGACGGTGAACGTCTCGCGGCTGCCGGATCCGGCCTTGGCGATCACCACGCCGTTGAAGATCTGGATCCGCTCCTTGTCACCCTCGAGGATGCGGGTGTGGACGTCGACGGTGTCGCCGATGGCGAACGACGGAACGTCGGGCTTGAGGCTCGAGGCCTCGACGGCGGCGAGAATCTTCCTGCTCACGGGTTGCTCCTCCGGGCCGGGCCCGGCGTGGGTGTGGCGGTGGTCCGCCGGCTGGTCGCGGCGACGGCCTGTTCGTGCCGCCAGGCCTCGATCCGCCGGTGGTCGCCCGAGAGCAGCACCTCGGGCACGTGCAGGCCGCGAAACTCGCGCGGCCGTGTGTATTGCGGGCCTTCCACGAGCCGCCCCGGGCCCGAGAAGGAGTCTTGGCGGGCGCTCGCCTCGTCGCCGAGCACGCCCGGCACGAGCCTGGCGACGGCGTCGACGATCACCATCGCCGCCACCTCGCCGCCGGAGAGCACGTAGTCGCCGATGGAGATCTCCTCCGCGCCGACCGTCTCGGCCACCCGGGCGTCGAAGCCCTCGTAGCGGCCGCAGACGAGCACCAGCCGCTCGCGGCGGGCGAGCTGCTCGACGAGTTCCTGGTCGAGCCGCCGGCCGCCGGGCGTGAGGAGGACGACGTGCCCGGCCGGCTGCGCCTGGCCCTGAACGTGCTCGATCGACGCCACCACCGGCCCCGGCATCAGGAGCATGCCCGGCCCGCCGCCGAAGGGGCGATCGTCGACCTGCCGGTGCGGGCCTTCCGCGAAGTCGCGAATGTCGACGAGGCGGACGTCCAGGAGGCCCGCGTTCCGCGCGGCACCGAGCAGGCTTCCCTCGAGGAAGCCCGAGAACATGCCAGGGAACAGGGTGAGGATGTCGATGCGCATGGCTGATCTGCCGGAGCGGCCCGGTCTGGCCCGGGGCCCGGACGCCCCCGGGCTACTCGCTCGGCGACTCCTCGGCGGGCGGGGTGGCCGCGGCGGCGACGCTCTCGTCGGCTGCCTCGGCCGCCGGGGCCGCCTCGGCGGCCGGGGCGGGCTCGGGCTCGGCCGGCTTGACCTCGGGCACGAAGGCGGGCGGGCCCACATCGGGGATCGCCTTCGGCAGCTTCAGCCGGGCGCGGGCCTCCTCCATCTGCTTCACGTGCGTGCCGTTGGCGCCGTACTTCTTGATCAGCACGCGGACGGCGTCGCTCGGCTGGGCGCCGACGGAGAGCCAGTGGGCGACCCGCTCGTTGTTGAGCGTGCAGCGGGCGTCGGTCTCGGAGACATGCGGGTCGTAGGTGCCGATCTCCTCGATCACGCGGCCGTCGCGCGGGCTGCGGCGGTCGGTCGCGCAGATCCTGTAATACTCGCGGTTCTTGCGGCCCATCCGCTTCATTCGAATTACCACTGCCACGGTCGAAATCCTCGTGCTTGCCGAACGGAGGCGAGGCCGGCCGGCCCGCCAGAAAGGGGTCGCGATAGCCCGCGGGCGGTCTGCCGCCGGCCCGGAAAACAGGCCGCTATCGCAGTCCCGTAGCGTACCTCATCCCGGCCGAAACCCAAGGGGGTGCCGCAGGCCGAGCTTTTTGGCCGGAAAACTGCGGCCGGTCGGGGCGCGGCCTCGACGGTCAGCGGTCGCCGGAGCGCCTGGTCGTGCCCCCCCCTGAGCCCGCTGCGATCACCGGCCCCACGGCGTCCGGCGGACGCGGCACAGCCTCCGGAAGGCGGCATACGAACGGTCGAAGTCAGCGGCAGGCCAGCGTTCCAGGATGTGCTCGAGATCGATGTAGTTGGCCCCGTACACGCGGCAGTAATCGTCCACGGCCGCCTCGGAAAAGCCGATCCCCCGCCGCGCGAGCGACCGCGCGATCTTGCCCCGGTCGAGATCCGTGCGAAACAGCCGCATCCGGCATGTGCCCGCGAACAGCGTGAAGCAGATTCGGGGCAGGTGCGCGGCCACGAGCACCTGGTTATGCCGCAACAGCCCCGCCAGAGGCCACAGTTCCTGCAGCGCCACGACCTCGTCGATCGCCACCACGCACCCGCGGCAGCGTGGAAACCGCAGGCCGCAGCGGCCCCGGTTCACCGTCACCCAGTTGCGCCCGGCGAAGTCGGGATGCCGTCGCCGCAGGAACTCCAGCGCCGTCGACTTGCCGCTGCCGCTGGTGCCGGTGAACACGACGAGCCCGACCCCGACGAAGGATCGGGACTGCAGCCGCAGGAAATCGTCGTGGCCGTCAAACACCCGTGGCCTCCGCATGGGCGGAGCCGGCAGCCACGAAGTCCGCCGTCGGGTACACGCAGGGCGGGGCGATGAGTTCGTGGTCCACGAACCGGTCGTGGAGCAACTGCACCTCCCACTGCAGGATCAGGCCGTGGGTTTTGGAGACCTCGCACGGCGGATGGAGGAGATCGAAGACGGGCCCGAAGCGGACCGAACCGCTCAGGCTCGCTTCCAGCGGCTGGCCGCGGTGAACCAGCGGCAGGAGCTGCTCGAAGAGCAAGACGGCCGCTACCGGCTCGGCAAAGTTGATCACCCGGGTGTTCGAGCCGCTGCCGCGGGTGTAGCTCCCCTTCTCGAGATTGCACGCGACCACCCGCACGGTGATGTCCTCCAGGTCGACGACCGGCCGGCCGCGGACGATCTCGTCGATCGCCAGCACGGTCTCTCTGCCGATCGTGCCCGGGAGGCGTTCGAGGCGGAACGTCGTGTAGCTCCGCAATTGGCGGCGCAGGGCGAACCAGATGGCCGTGCCGGTGGCACCGCTGAGGAGCAGCGACTGCCCCAGTGGCGACTGCGCGTCGCCGTCGGTATCTCGCTTCGAGTAGACGAAGTGGCTGCCCGCCGGCGCAAGCTCGTCGCGGAGGCCCAGCGCCGTGTTGCAGGCGATGACGACTGCGCCGGTGGCCAGCAGGACGACAACGGCGGCCTTGCGATGCAGCGGGATCGCCCGGAAGTTGCTCACCAGGCTGAAGGCGTCCTTGGGGTCGGCGAGCCGTTTGGCGTCTCCCTGCGGGTCGGGCAGGCGGCACTCCGGCAGGCGCACTTCCGTGCAGACCGTGGTGTCCCACACGAGCCCGTCGGCGAGCCGCAGTTCGGCGAAGGTTTTCACCGACACCTGTTTGCCGCGGTAGGTGAAGCCACGGATCGCCCCGGCCGGCAGTGCGAGGTCGATCCGCTCCCGGTCGAGGACCAGTTCCCGACTCGCGAGCAGCGCGAGATCATTGACGGGTGAAGCGTCGTGAACCTGCGCCAGCCGGTAGATCTCGAGGCTGGCCGACTCGCCGAGATACCTCGGGTCACCGACGTCGATCGTGACCGTGACACGCTCGGGATCGGACTCCGCATCGACGCTCAGGCCCAGGCCGGCGACGGTCCGCGGGCCCCCCGTGCGGCCCCACGTCTGGGGCGCCGCACTCGACCCGCCCGCCATGGCCCAGGCGATCAAAACCGGCACCACCAGCCACAGCATGC
>JBJTAA010000137.1:0-4174 GCA_046090525.1 Planctomycetota bacterium | reverse complement strand
GCGATCGCGACGCGGCCCGAGGACTGGGCCGCGCTCGAGCGACTCTTGTTGCGGGCCGAGCAACTCGTCGGAGCCGACCTGCGGGCCGATCGGGTGCTCCGCGAAGACGTCGAATCGATCGCGAGTCGGCTGGGCGAGCCGCTCGTGAACGGTGACAGTCTGCCGGGCCTGCGGCTGGCAGCGTTGGCGGGCGTCGAGCCGGTGGACGCGGCGCCCGACTGGCGGCGGGCGCTGGAATCATGGCCGAACCCACCCGGCTCGGCGGCCGCGGAACCGCCCCCCGCCCCCCGCGATCCCGCGGAGTGGCGAACGCGGCAGGCGTTGGCCTGGAAGCTCGCCGTGGAGCGGGTCGCGGTCGGCACCACCATCGACCATGACGCGTGGCGGCGGTGGAGCGACCTGCTCGGACCACGGCCGGTCACGGCAGGCGAAGGACCGCCGTGGCCACTCGAGATCCAGGCCGCCAGGCTGCTGGTTCACTGGGGAGACCAGCTGGCCTGGCAGCGGGATCCCGGCCCGATCGGTCGCGTGATCACGCTCATGGAGGATGCCGGTTTCGCGACGCTGCCCCCTGATGTGCGGGCCGACCCGATGGTCGCTGCGACGTGGCCTCGCCGCGATGCCGAGCGACAGCGCCGGCAGGCCTATGATCTCGCCTTCGTGGGCGACGAGGTCTCCCTGGCGACGGCCGCCAGGCTTCGGGATGACGCGGCGACGGCCTATGGGAAGATTGCGACGGGCGGGAAGGAGATTTCCGCTCATTGGCAGCTGCTCGACCGGATCCGCGCCGAACTCCCCTGGCTCGCGGGCTGGTGGAAGGTCCAGGCCGGCGTTGCCGCCGAGCGAACCTCGAGCGGAATCGCGGAGATCGATTGGTCGGGACTGGTCGCGTCGACGCGGGACTTGGAGCGAGACCTGACAGCAGGTGCGGCGGGCGGAGGCATGGAAGCCGCCATGGCCTTACGGGAAGCGGCCGCGAAGGCGGAGCGACCCTTTCGTGCGCTGCGGGCCGCCTACGATGCGGCGTGCGAGCGGCTCGCCGACCGGTCGGCGGAGAATCCGACCACACTGGCGGAGCTGCGGGCGGTGTTGCTCACTCCGCTGGTCGTCGGCAGCCAGCGGCTGCGGCTCCTGGAACGGGAACACGAGTTGGCCACTGCCACCGCTCAGCGCAAGGATGGCAGCGTCGGCGGTGGGCGGAATGCGGGGGACGCGCGCGCCGTCGCCTTGCCCGTGACCACCGGCTGGGTGCGCTGGCCGGGAGGCTTCATCGATCCCTTCGTCGCTGCGGTCGCTCTCGATCCGCCGGGCGTGCCGCAGCCCGAGACCACGGCCGCGGTCACGCGGGCCTATGCGGCCTGGGGCCAACTGTTGCGGCAGGCCGCTGCGGAAGCCCGGATGCCGAGTGACGCCGGCCTGGCAACAGCCGCCGCCACCTCCCGTCGCCTGGCGATCCTGAGGGGGAGTGACGTCGGCGACGATTCACCGGCCACCGAGCACGTCCGGACTCGCTGGTGCGAGCGGCTCGTCACCGCGGCGGAGGCCGCCGTCGATGAGTTTCTGGCGCGGGATGATCGGGACGAGCCCGAGTGGTTCCTGGCCGCCGCCGAAGCCAGTCTGGCGGAGGCTCTCAGGTTGGCCAAGGGGGAGCGGATCGACCAACGAGCGGAGGGCGTCGGAGCCCGACTGGAGGCGTTGGCAAAGGCCGGTGACCGGTGGGCCACGCTGGTGAACAATCCCGACAGGATAGGCGGTGGAGACGAGCGGGGCTCGGCCCCGGTGACATCCCGGCTCGAGATCGCCGCGGCCGTCCCGCCTGGCGAGGCGGCAGTCTGGCTCTCGCCAGGATCCCGCGAGGAGGCCCTCTGGCTGCGGCTCTCTCCCGAGCGTGGGCCCGCGCCCGATCCAGCCCGTGGGGTGCCCCTGCCGGTGGCCAGGCCTGATGTCACAGGCCAGCCACAAACCGCTCGGTGGCGGGTCGATGCCCAGTCCGTCGGGCGACTGCGTACCGAAGGTCGGGGCACGCTCGACGTCACGGCCTGGTTTCGCGGCCATCGCATCGAGGCCCCGCTGCGGCTGGTGACCGATGGCGGCGGTGTGCCCGTGGTCTGGAGACGGCGCGATCTGGATCCGCCCCGGATCACCGTCGCCGGGCAAGACAAACAGACTGGCTACGTGACTTTCATCTTCGACTGCTCCAACTCGATGCGACCGGAAAAAGCACCGGAGCGAATGGCGAAGGCCAAGGAGGCGTTTCAGGCCATCCTCGAGTCTCTCGCCCAGACCCGCGCGTGGGAAGCGTCGGTTTGGTTCTATGGACACCGTGCCAAATGGAAAAGCGCCGACGTGGCAGACGAGACGGTCCTCCTCAGTCCGCTGGGGAGGGGGGCGGGGAACGTCAATCCGGACCTGGACGTGGAGCAGATCCAGCCCATGAACCCCGTGGGCCGAGTGCAAGAGTCGTTGAAGCCCGTGCTCCGAAAGCTGGAAGGTTGGGGACAGACCCCACTGTACCTTGCGGTCTGCGATGCCCTGGAAACCGACGTCAAGAAGGTTCCCCCCGACGCGGTGTGGAGAATCATCGTGCTGACGGACGGTGTGAACTATGCCGGTTCGCCGAATGACAAGACCCAGGCCAGCGTGCTCCGGTCGCTCGCCAGCGTAAATGAGACGCGGGCGGCGAAACCGGTGGCGATCGACGTCATCGCGTTGGACCTGACGCCGCGTCCCGACGAGCGTGCCGAATACGAAAAGCTGCGTGGACTCGTGCGGGACGCGAAGGGACAGTGGCGGGATGCCTCGGATCTGGCCAAGCTGACGCAGGCCTTCCGCGACTTCCTCCAACTCCAGCGCTGGGAGGTGACCGACTCCGCGGGCAAGACGCGAGGCAAGGCGGAGCTCCGTGATTCCGTGAGCGTGACGCCCGGTCGCCATGCGGTTCGGCTCGAAGATCGGCCCGCGACCGAAACGACGATCGAATTGACCGGCGGGGAGATCATCGAGCTGTTCGCCGCCGGGCCTGATCGGCCGCTCGAACATCGACGTTACGACGGCGGGACCGAGCAGGGAATCCGAGACAGCCAGGCCGGCTTGGACGATCCCGGTGCGCCAAGCCGGCGCTGGTTCGTGGCGGCGCATCTTCCCCGGCGGGAGGGCACGCGAGTGTGGTTTCCCGTCTCGCTGCAGAGTGATGATGAGCGGCTGTTCTCGCCGCGACCGGTTGAGTTGTGGGCCGAGGTGCGGCCCCGGGGCGTCGCCGATGCCCGGCCGTTCGTGTTCGTGGATCCGGATTTGGAGCCCGGCCGACCGGTGCCGGTGATCGACCTCGATGTCTCGGCTTGGCCCGAGGCGGCGGAGGAGGCGGAGATCCTCGTCTGGTTCTCGCCGCGGCGGATCGATCCAGCGGCCGAAATTCGTCTCGACGCCCTGGGGTTCGGGGAGAAACGGCCGTTTCAGTTTCCGGACAAACTGCCGGGTGTGACCTTGGCCGCGACGCTCGAGCGAATCGACGAAGCCCGGGGGCGGCTGACCATCGTCGAGAAGCACGAGGGGGCCAGGGATCTGCCGCGCTTGCGGCTCCGGGTGGAGCCGGCCTGCGAACGGGCGGAACACCTGCTGGACGAGGCGGCCGGCACCGTCACGCACGTGTTCGACATCGCGCTCGAGAAGGGCAAAGTGCCGGACAACACGCTGGTGTCACTCGTCGATCGAGACGCGCTCAAGGAGCACTGCGTGAAGCCGGCAGAGGAGGGTGGCCGTCGTGAACCGCTGAACGTGCGGGTCCCGCGGCCGGAATGAAGCACCGGCGCGGCGGTCGAACCTCCCCCGTCAGCCCGGAAACGCCCGGGGCAGGCGGCGGAGGATCTCCACGAGCCGGTCGGTCGGGCAGGCCGTGTTGAGCCGGATAAAGCCCGGGAATCCGAAATCCTTGCCGTCGGAGGGGCCGATGCCGGCCGCCTCGCAGGCGGCCTGCGGGTCGGCGCTGCCTGTCTGTCGGCAGTCGATCCAGACGAGATAGGTCGCCTCGGGCGTCGTGCAGGAGAGGCCCGGGATCGCAGCCACGGCCTCGCGCACGAGGTCGCGGTGGTGCCGGAGCACCGCCACGAGCCGCCGCCGCCACGCGTCGCCATGCCGCCATGCCGCCTCGGCGGCGGCGTAGCCGAGCGGGTTCACC
>JBJTAA010000136.1:0-3871 GCA_046090525.1 Planctomycetota bacterium | reverse complement strand
GTGACCCCAGGAGCCCGGTTCCGCCGGAACCGGTTCAGAGGAGTCGTTGCGTTCAGCGTGATCCGGTCACGGAGTGACCGGACTCCTGGGCCGGAACTGGCTCGGAGCGGACGCGGCGTCCAGCGTGATCCGGTCACGGAGTGACCGGACTCCTGGGCCGGAACCGGGTTAGTGGACGCGGCGTCCAGCGTGATCCGGTCGCGGAGTGACCGGACTCCTGGGGCGTGACCGCCAGGCCGGGATGCTTTCGGCGGGGTCGGTCGGGGAGGCTCGCACAAGCCGCAGGCGATACGCGGCCACCGTGAACCGCACCATCGTCCTCGGGCCGGTCGTAGCGATCGCCGGAGGCGCGGAGAGGATCACCGCCGGCCCCGAATCCGCGGTGGGACACGCGACGTCGCGGGTGATCCGGTCATGGAGTGACCGGACTCCTGGGCCGGAACTGGGTCAGAGCGGACGAACCGCGATCATGCGGAGCAGTTCGTCGTGCACGAGGCCGTTGGTGGCCACGCCGTCGCCCGATTCGATTCGGTCGCGGCCCTGCCAGTCGCTGAAGCGGCCCCCGGCCTCCGTCACCACGACCTCGACGGCGGCCGCATCCCAGGCGTTGAGCCGCGGGTCGATCATCACGTCGGCCCGACCGGTCGCCACAAGCAGGTAGCCATAGCCGTCACCCCACGTGCGGACGAGGCCCGCGGCCGCTTCGAGCCGGTCGCGCGCCCCCCTGCCCTGCTCCGCCCCGCCGGACCAGCGGGCGAAGTCCACGAAGTCGCTCGAGCAGACGAGCCCCTCGGCGAGCGAGGCCCGGCCCGACACCCGCAAGGCGATCGCCGCGTTGCCCCGGCGGGCGTGCCACGCCCCGCCGCCCGTCGCGGCGTAGGCCAGTTCGTCGAGGGCCGGGATGGCGATCACGCCCAGCACGCCCCGGCCACCGTGACGGCAGCCAACGAGCGTCGCGTAGAGGGGCACGCCGCGGACGAACGATTTCGTGCCGTCGATCGGATCGACGACCCACTCGTAGCCTGACGAGCCCGGCGTGGCACCCGTCTCTTCGCCCAGGAAGGCGTCGTCCGGAAAACGCGTTAGCAGTTCGCGGCGCAGGATCGCCTCGGCCGCCCGATCGGCCTGCGTGACCGGCGAGGCGTCGGCCTTTCGCTCGACCGCGAGCCCTGGATCGCCGAACCAGCGCAGCGTCTCGGCGGCGGCCAGCCTGGTGGCGGCGAGCGCCGCCTCGAGGCGGCTGCGGATGGCGGCGTCGACGGCGGGGAGCAGGTTCATGCCGGGCGGGCTCTAGTCCGTGCGGGGCGGCTGCTCGGCGACGGCCGGCGGCTGCCCCAGCGACGCCACCAGCAGCATACCGGCACCGATCACGAGCCAGGAGTCGGCAAGGTTGAAGATGGGCCAGTCGATGACCCCGGGCACCATCACGTGGATCCAGTCGCGGACGGCGTACACCGGCTGGCCGACGCGATCGGCCGGCGCATGCCAGGTCAGGCCGGGCAGGCCGAGGCGGTCGTAGAGGTTCCCGAGGATCCCACCGCAGATCAGCGCCAGCGCCCAGACGAGCCAGCAGCTCTCACGCGTGGCGGGCCTGGACACCATCGCCATGATGCCGGCCAAGGCTGCGACCGACACTGCGGCGAACAGCCAGCTGAGCCCCTGCCCGAGGCCGAAGAGCGCGCCCTCGTTGAGATTGGTCTCCAGGACGAAGACATCCGGGATGAACACCACCCGTGGGCCCGTGCCCGGCATGCCCAGGCGGGCGAACACGGCGGACTTGGTCACAAGGTCGAGGCCTGCGGCGGCCGCCGTCACCGTGAGGAACAGGGGCCAGCCGGTCGTCGGGCGCATCACGGGCCCCCTCCTGGGGCGGCGGGCCTCGGCCCGCGGCCACGGCTCACCGCGGGTGGCGGGGCCGGCCCCCGGAGGTGTTTTCGAGCCGCTCGGCGCAGCGGATGCACAGCGGCGCGAACGGGATCGCCTCGAGCCGCTTCTTCGCGATCACGCCGCCGCACTCGTCGCAGGTGCCGAACTTCCGGTCCCGAATCTTGGCGAGGGCCTCCTCCACCAGTTCGAGGGTCTCCTCCTCGGTCGCCATCAGGCTGAGCGTGAACTCCTGCTCGAAGGCGTCGGTGCCGATGTCGGCCATGTGGATCGGCATGCTCGAGAGGTCGCCACTGGCCTCGCTGCGGGTCTTCCGCAGCGCGGCGTCGGCCATCGTGGAGACGTCGCCCCGCAGCCGGGCCCGCATTGCCTCGAGCGCCTGCTTGAACACCTTGACGTCGGCAGCTTTCATCGGTCTTTTCCACCTCAGCTGACAAGAGAGGGGCGGGTCACCCCGCCTCACCACAGACCTGCCACGCTACCCATGCCGCCCTGGCCTGTCAAACTGGCAGCCGCCCTGTCCAGTGGGGCCCGTGGGCCCCGGGAAACGCCCCGGCGCGCGCCGTCTTGCTGCGCCGCGAGCCGTGACCTACCTTTGGGCTGTCGGCGGTGCCCCGTACCGGGATCTGTTGCCCGTTCCGCCGGCTCGGTCGATGGCTCCGGGGCGCACGGAGCACTGCCGTGGCCATCGCCGCGCACACCGATCTCGCCTTCCAGCAATGCATCTCCCCGGCCTGCCGGGCGACCTACTCGGTCGACGAGGTGCTCACGTCCTGCCCGGCCTGCGGCAATCTTCTGGACGTGGAATATGACTGGGATCGGCTCCGGCCCCCCAACTCGTTCGAGCACTTCGAGCGGAAGTGGATGCGGCGGAGCGACCCCCTGGCCTTCAGCGGCGTGTGGCGGTTCCACGAACTCCTGCCCTACGCGCCCCGCGAGAGCGTGGTGACGATCGGCGAGGGGCAGACGATGTGCTCCCCGTCCGACGGTGTGGCCGGGTTCGTGGGCGTGAACCCCGGGCGCCTGTTCCTGCAGTACGAAGGGCTCAACCCGTCGGGCTCCTTCAAGGACAACGGGATGTCGGCGGCCTTCACCCACGCCCGGATGATCGGGGCCAAGCGGGCCGCCTGCGCCTCGACCGGCAACACCAGCGCCTCCCTCGCCGTCTACTGTGCGGTCACCCGGCTGATGCGGGGCATCATCTTCATCGGCTCGGGCAAGATCTCCTACGGCAAACTCTCGCAGGCGCTCGACTACGGGGCGCTCACGATCCAGATCGCCGGCGACTTCGACGACGCGATGGCCCGCGTCAAGGAGGTGGCCGGGAAGCTCGGCATCTACCTCGTCAACAGCGTCAACCCGTTCCGGCTCAAGGGGCAGAAGACGATCATGTTCCGGGTGCTCGAGTCGCTCGGCTGGGAGGTGCCCGACTGGATCGTGGTGCCCGGCGGCAACCTCGGGAACTCGAGCGCCTTCGGCAAGGCCTTCGCCGAGCTCCGCAAGCTCGGCCTCATCGACCGCGTGCCGCGGCTGGCGGTGATCAACGCCGCCGGCGCCAACACGCTCCACGAGCTCTACACCCGCCGCGGCCTCCGCTGGCTGGGGGGGCGGGCCGACCTCGCCCCGGCCTGCCACTACTACGACGAGCTCGACCGCGACGCGAAGCGGGCCCACACGATCGCCAGCGCCATCGAGATCAACCGCCCCGTGAACCTCAACAAGTGCCTGCGGGCGCTCGAGGTCTGCGACGGCGTGGTCCGCGAGGTGAGCGAGCAGGAGATCCTCGACGCCAAGGCCCAGGTGGGCGCGGGGGGCCTGGGGTGCGAGCCGGCCAGCGCCGCCAGCGTGGCCGGCGCCAGGCAGCTCGTGGCCGAGGGGGTGATCGGCCGCGACGAGCGGGTGGTCTGCATCCTCACGGGTCACCAGCTGAAGGACCCGACGGCGACGGTCGCCTACCACACGACCGACCAGAAGCTCTTCGACGAGG
>JBJTAA010000135.1:0-2813 GCA_046090525.1 Planctomycetota bacterium | reverse complement strand
GCTCAACTTCCTGTCCACGAACGTGCTGTTCGGCGAACGCCTCTCGCTCGCGGGGCCGAATGGCGAGTCGCTCGACCTCGGCCACGTGGGCGAGGTGACCAGGGTCGATCGGCTCACGATCGACAACCTCGCCTACGCCGGTCAGGTGCCGGTGATCCCGTCGATGGCCATCGGCCCGGACGGCCACAAGCTCAACGTCAACGCCGACACCGCGGCGACGGCCGTGGCGGCGGCGCTGGGCGCCGACAAGCTCGTGGTGCTCTCCGACATCCCCGGCGTGCTCCGCGACGTGGGCGATCCCGAGAGCCTGATCCACTCGCTGCCGGCGAGCGAGGCCCGGCGGCTGATCGCCGACGGCACGATCGCCGCCGGCATGATCCCCAAGATCGAGGGCTGCCTCGACACCCTGGCCCGCGGCGTCGGCAAGGTGCACATCATCGACGGCCGCCTGCGGCACTCGCTGCTCCTCGAGATCTACACCACCAGCGGCGTGGGCACCGAGATCGTCCGCGACGCCCCCGCCGGCCCCGCGAGCCCGCGGACCGAGGCCGCCGCCGCCACCTGACCGCCCGCGCGAAGCCCGCGATCCCCCGAGGAGTTCCCCATGGCCACGATCGATTCGGCAGCCCCGTCCGTCGGACCCAAGACGCAGGCGGTGATCGACACCTTCGGCCGCTACGTGGTGCCCAACTACCGCCGGTTCCCGGTCTGCCTGGTGCGGGGCGAGGGCTCGCGGGTGCACGACGCCGAGGGCAACGAGTACCTCGACCTGTTTCCCGGCTGGGGCTGCAACCTGCTGGGCCACTGCCCGGCGCCGGTCGTGAAGGCGGTGCAGGAGCAGGTGGCGCGGCTGATCCACGTGCCCAACTCCTGGTACATCGAGCCGCAGGGGGAGTGGGCGCGGCTGCTTTCCGAGCGGTCGTTCGGCGGCCAGGCCTTCTTCTGCAACTCCGGCACCGAGGCCAACGAGGCGGCGATCAAGCTCGTCCGCCTGCGGACCAACGGTGAGCGATACAAGATCATCACGTTCCAGGGAGGCTTCCACGGCCGCACGATGGGCAGCATCTCGGCCACGGCCCAGCCCAAGTATCACGAGGGGCTGGGGCCGATGGTGGCCGGCTTCCAGTATGCCCCCCACGGCGACCTCGCGGCGGTCGAGCGGCTCGTGGACGACAAGACCGGCGGCATCCTCGTGGAGCCGATCCTGGGCGAGGGGGGCGTGGTGCCGGCCCCGGCCGGCTTCCTCCAGGGCCTGCGGCGGATCGCCGACGAGCGCGACCTGCTGTTGATCTTCGACGAGGTGCAGTGCGGCTGTGGTCGGACGGGCAAGTGGTTCGGCCACCAGCATTTCGGCGTCACGCCCGACGTGATGACGCTCGCCAAGAGCCTCTGCGCCGGCATCGCGGGCGGCGCGATGCTCACCACGGTCGAGCACGCGCGGCACCTCCGGCCCGGCATGCATGCCGCCACGTTCGGGGGGAATCCGATCGCGGCGGCCGCCGGCATCGCGGCGATCCGGATGATCGAGGAGGATGGGCTCCTCGCCCACGTCGACCGGGCGGCGGCGCTCTTCCGGGAGAAGCTCGAGGGGTTGCGGGAACGGTGCGATCGCGTCCGCGAGGTGCGGGTGATGGGGATGATGATCGGCGTGGAGCTGGCCTTCGACGGGGCGGCGGTGGTGCAGGCCTGCCTGGAGCGGCGGCTGCTCGTCAACTGCACGCAGGGCAACGTGATCCGGCTCCTGCCGGCCATGACCATCTCGCCCGACGAGGTCGAGGAGGGCTGCGACCGGCTGGCGGAGGCGATCCTCGACGTGGCCGGTCGGCAGTGAGCGGAGGGGCGGCCCGCCATGCGTCATCTGATCGTTCCCGAGGATCTTTCGGCCGCCGAGGTGGAGGCGATCTTCGCCATCTCGCGCGACCTCGAGGAGAAGTTCGCGGCGGGCCGCCGTGACGCGCTTCTGCCCGGCCGCGTCCTGGCCCTGGTCTTCGAGAAGCCGAGCCTGCGGACGCGGGTCAGCTTCGAGGCGGCCATGACCCACCTCGGCGGTGCGAGCCTGTTCCTCGGCGAAGACTCCGGCTTCGCCTCCTCGCGCGAGAGCATCGCCGATTTCGGCCGCGTGCTCGGCGGCTACGTCGACGCGATCGTCTGCCGCTCCAAGTCGCACGAGACGATCGAGCGGCTGGCCGAGGTGGCGGGTGTGCCCGTGATCAACGGCCTCTCCGACCTCGCCCATCCCTGCCAGGCGCTGGCCGACCTCTACACGCTGCGGCAGGAGGTGGGGCGGTTGCAGGGGCTGTCGCTCGTTTTCGTGGGCGACGGCAACAACGTGGCCCGCTCGCTGGCGGTGCTCTGCGGCCTGTTGGGCATGCGGTTCGTGCTGGCGGCGCCGGAAGGCTACCAGTTCGACCCGGCGTTCCGCCAGCACCTGGCGCGGATCCTTCCCGACGCCCAGATCGACGAGACGACCGATCCGGTCGCGGCGGTGACCGGGGCGGCGGCGGTCTACACCGATGTCTGGGCGAGCATGGGCCAGGAGAAGGAGCGGGCCAAGCGGCAGCAGGCGCTGGCCCCCTACCAGGTGAACGAGGCCCTTTTGGCCCACTGCCCCGACGCCGTCTTCATGCACTGCCTGCCGGCCCGGCGGGGCGAGGAAGTGACCGACGGCGTAATCGACGGCCCCAAGAGCGTCGTCCTGACGCAGGCGGCCAAAAGGGCCTCGTTCACCTGGTAGGGGGCCAGCGCCTGCTGCCGCTTGGCCCGCTCCTTCTCCTGGCCCATGCTCGCCCAGACGTCGGTGTAGACCGCCGCCG
>JBJTAA010000134.1:0-9285 GCA_046090525.1 Planctomycetota bacterium | reverse complement strand
GACCGCGCGAGCACGGCCGAGGCGGCGGCGCGGGGCGTGAACCGGTGGGCGGGCGTCGGCGCGTGGCTCTCGAGAAATCGCTCCCAACTCGCGGTGTCGCCGGCCCGACGCCGATCGCGGTAGGCGGCCAGGAGCGCCGCGCCCCAGGCGCTGCCCTCGCTCGCGCCGTCGAGGATCACGACGGGCGTCTCGAAGGCGTCGGCGACGAGCTGGCCGAGGGCCGGAGTCTTCACCAGGCCGCCCGAGAGCACGATTTCCGTCCGCGGGTACCCCTGGGCGTCGAGCACGGCGCTCCCCATCTTGAGATTGAAGATCGTGGCCAGGAGCATCGCCTTGGCGGCATTCCCGGGCGTGGCATTGGTCGCGTCGAGGCCCACGAGGCAGGCGGTGCCGCCCCGCGACACGCCCAGGCCGGGCTCGTCGTCCATGAAGGGCAGGGCGGCCAAGCCGCCACAGTCGTCGGGGGCGGCGAGCACGAGCGGCATGACGGCGGCGAAGGGATCGCTGCCCGGGGGGAGCACGCCGCCGAACATGCCCACGATCGTGTTCATGGCGGTCGTGCCGTTTCGCAGGAAGACCATGTTGATCGGCTTGCCGTCCACCGCGCAGAAGTGATCGACCGCCTGGTCGACGCCATGAAACGGCCGATCGCCCACGGAGTTGGCCACCACGCTCGTGCCAAAGCTCATCGAGACGGTGCCGGCCGCGGCGATGAGCGACCCGGCCAGCGCCGCCGGCTGATCCCCTTCGGCGGCGGCCACGGGAATGCCCTCGTGGAGCCCCAGGAGCGCGGCGCCATGGGCAGCGAGTGAGCCGGCATCCTCGCCCGCTTTGCGGACGGCCGGCAGGAGATCCCGCAGCGGCGCGAGCGTCAGCCCGGGTGTCGTGCGGGCCACGAGCGCATCGACATCGGCCAGCCGCTGGGAGTCGTAATCGAGCGTGCTCTGTTGAACCGGAAACATGCCCGAGGCGTCGCCGATGCCGAGCGTCCAGGCGCCGGTGAGGCGCCGCGCGATCCAGCCACCGGGAGTCGTGATGTGGACCGTCCGGCGGGCGAGGTCGGGACGGTTGCGGATCGTCCACAGCCAGCGGGACGTGGTGAGTCGCTTGGGGCATTTGACGCCCAGGAGGTTCGTGAGCTCGTGCCCCTCGGCCTCGTTGCGACCGTCGCACCAGAGCCGGGCTGGGGCCAGCGGTTCGCCGTCCGCGCCGCAGAGCACCTCGCCGTGCATCTGCCCGGAGATGCCGATGGCCCGCACGTCCGGCTCGACGCCCAGGCTCGTGAGCTTCCGCCGCAGGCCGGCCATGGCGGTCACGAGGGCCCGCTCCCAGTCGGCAGGCTGTTGCTCGTAGCAGCCGCCATCGAGGCCGGCGACCATGTCGTAGGAACCGTCGCCCGTGCCGCGGATCCGCAGCGCTTCGTCGACGAAGATGGCCGAGAGCCCCTGCGTGCCGACGTCGATGCCGAGATAGCCTTGGGTCTTCATCGTCCTGTCCAGCGGTCGCGAGGCAGTGGCAAGGCGGCATCATCCCGCACAAGCCCAGGGGCGGGCAACGGTCGGGGCCGCGAGCGGGCCCGAAAAGACCCTCCCGAGGGCCAGTTTTTGGCTCCACCAAGGCCTGCGATGTTTTCTGGACAACCCCCCAGGGGTCGGCTATTCTGACGGGGTTGAAAGTTTGTCGGTGCCCACCCCCCATCGTCCTCCCCGAAGGTTTGGTTCGTCATGACACGCTGCCTGCCTGCCAACGTCGGTCGTCTCTGCGGAATCGCCGTCCTTTGCTCCGCGGTGGGCCTCGTCTCGCAGCCGGCCCGTGCGACAGTGGTCTTCGGCAACCTGGGCGCGGCTGGCACGGATGCGATCAGCGGCACGAACACCGACTTCGGCCCCGGTGATGCAAACGAAAGGTCGTTGGCTCAAGGCTTCACGACCGGCAGTTCGTCCCAGTATCTGACTGTCACGTCGATTAGCATGGGCCTGTTCGCCTCATCGACTGGCACCGAGAACCGTACGGTCAGCATCTTCTCGGACTCGTCAGGGGTTCCCGGGTCTGCTGTCTTCACGTCGGCGGTGACTCCGGTCGGCAACACCGGCACCTACACCTTCAACTTCTCCAATGCGGTCCTCAGCCCCAGCACGTCCTACTGGGTTGTGCCACAAGGCCCGGCGAGCTGGTATCTGAACAACAGCAATACCGCCCCCGCCGGGCTGAACAGTTCGGGGTATGTGTCGATCGGCACAAAGTTGCAGAACACGTCTTCGCAGTGGGTGAACGCCACCTTCCCGGGTTACACCGTCTCGGTCGTCGCCGTGCCTGAGCCGACCAGCGTCGGCCTGCTGGCCGCTGCCGGGCTCGCGGGCGGGTTCGCCCTGGTCCGCCGCCGGCGGTAAATCGGCGACGCTTTCTGCCGCACGCTCATCCCGCGAGGGGTTGCCCGTGCCGAGGAGCCGGCCTTGGCAGCGAGCGAAGGCAGGATGCCGAGAGCGAGCTGGCATGGAGCGAGTGGAGTCCAGGATGGCCGGAGCGAACGTCCGGCGATGCGGCACGGGCATCTCCGAGCCGCGTCACTCGAGGCGAGATCCTCCGTGATCCGGTCGCGGCGTGACCGGACTCCTGAGGTGTGATCCGATCGCCGCCCGCCCGGGCGTCTGGCTCACGGCAGCAGCGGCAGCGGCCCGATCCGGCCGTCACCGCCGACGATGAGTTCGCCGGTGAGCCGCGACCGGCCGCGAATCGTGGCCAGATCCTCGTCGAGCACCCACGAGTCGTAGGCTGCCTTCACGAGGCTCTCCGGTGAATCGAGGGCGTCGTTGGTGATGTCCCAGAACATCATGCCGCCCAGACCTATCGCCGCGGCCCACTCGCTCTTGAGCGCGATCGTGGTGGGCGTCTCGAATGAACTGAAGATCCCGGTGCCGGGCTGGTAGACGTAGGTCGCCTGGGCGGCGTCGTCCCAGTAGAGCTGCCAGCCGGCAGCGGGATCCTGCACCTGGGCGAGCAGGTCCTTGTAGTCGTAGACGCCCCTCTCGAAGGTGCCGGGAGCGGCGCCGGTGGTGGCTTCGCCATAACCGCCGTCGCCACCGTCAGCCGCGCCCTGCCAGCCCCGGGTGTAGAGCGGGGCGCCGAGGACGATCTGCCGGGGATCGATGCCGGCGTCGAGGTAGGCCTTCACGGCCGTCTCGATGTCGTACCCGACCGGGTCGCCGGTGAACGCCGCCTGGTGACCGGTCGTGTTCTCCCAGGTGCCGTGGAAGTCGTAGGCCATCAGGTTGAAGAAGTCGATGTGGGGGGCGACGCCGGCGGGATTGAAGGTGGCGATCTTGTCGAGCCCGGCCGGGGAGGCGACCGAGATCTCGTAGGTCCGGCCGAGCCGGGCGCCGAGCGCGTCGAGTCTGCCGCGGACGTTGGCCAGGAGGAGGGCATAGTTGGCCCCGTCGTTCGGGCTCACCGAGTTGCCAGGCTCACCCCCTCCGCCCGGATACTCCCAGTCGAAGTCGACCCCGTCGAACATCCGGTAGGTGTCGAGGAAGGTTTCGATCGAGCGGGCCAGCGTCTCACGGCCGGCTGCGGTCGCGGCCACCGTGCTGAAGTGGTCGGAGAGGGTCCAGCCGCCGATCGCGATCTTGACCGTGAGGTGCGGATACTTCTCCTTGAGCTGGGCGAGCTGGGCGAAGTTACCCCAGACCGTCTGTTCGGCCCGCGGGTCGCCGGGCGGGTAGTACCACTGATCGGCCTCCCCGCTGACGGTTTCGTGGGCGGCGAACCGCTTCTCGACGGCGGCATAGGAGTCGTAGATGGCGACCTCACCGCTGGGCTCGAGGTCGAGGAACGAGTAGATGAGATGCGTGAGTTTCTCGGCCGGCACGTCGGCCACCTGGAAGTTGCGGCCGTAGATGCCCCACTCGGGGAAGTAGGCCGCCAGCACCTTGTCGTGGGAGGCGATAGGGAGCTCCGCGCCCGGGGCAACCGGGCCGGGCTGCGGCCCTGGCGTTGGCGTGGGAGTTGGCGTGGGCGTGGGCGTTGGCGTGGGAGTTGGCGTGGGAGTCGGCGTGGGGCTGACGCCACCGAACACCACCGTGAGGTTCCTCAGCACCGCCCCTGCGCCACCGGGGGAGGCCGTGAAGCCGAAGGTCGCCGCAGCGCCGGCGGCCAGGCTGCCGTTCCAGGAGGCATTCTTGACCAGGTAAGTCGAGCCCGATCGGAGAGCGATCCTGCCATTCCACAGGTTCGAGATCTGGCCATCGAAATCGAAGGAGACCGTCCACTCGGTGGCCGCGGTGCCGCGGCTGTTGGTGATGGTCACGTCGCCGTTGAACCCGCTGCCCCAGTCGGTCGTGACCTTGAATGACGCGGCCGGATCGGCCGGCGCGGGGGCAGGCAGCGGAGCCGGGGCCGGCGCCGGCACGGGCGTGTGGCCGCCGAGAGGCTCGCCGTTGAGCGTGTAGTTCGTCGGCGGGGCCACTGGCCCCATGCCCGGCGGCGGGGCACCGATGAAGCCGAACGAGATCCGGCCACCCGGGGCGAGCGTGTCGTTCCATCCCGCCCCCTGGATCGTGTACGTCGAACCCTGGCGGGAGACGATCCGCGCATCCCAGATGGAGCTGATCTGCGCGTCGTAGCGGAACGACAGCGTCCAGTTGGCGACCGCGGCGGCATCGCGGCTCTGGAGCGTGATCCCGCCCTGAAAGCCGCTTCCCCAATCGCCGCTGACTGCATAGTCGACCGCCACCGCCGCCAGCAGTGCCCGCGTCTCGAGCGCCTCGGCTGCGAGCGGGGCCTGCCCTCGGGCCTGACTCGCCCGCAGCCGCCGCTCCACGCGGCGTTGCTGCTGCCGCGTCAGCCCGCGGCCGGCGTCGCGATCATTTCCGCCATCCTTAGCTGCGCCGGTGGTGCCCATGGAAACCTCTGATCCTAAAAAGGGTGAATCGAGCCATCGCCGTTCGAGGATCCCCCGTGCGGAACAGACCGGGTCGCGGCAGCCGAGCCTCGGAGCGGGTCGGCTCCCTGAGACCGGTTCTTTCATTCCTGCCACGACCGTGCAGGGATCGCAAGAAATGGGCGCGCCGCGGTGCCGGGCTGCCGTGGCCGACCGGGCCGCGGCCTACCAGCGCACGGAGGTTGCCGAGCCCGGGCCGCGGGTGCCGCAGAACGAGACGTCGATCCCGAGTGCCCGGGCGACCGCCGCCTTCGTGAGCGCCGCCCGGTCGGCGGCGGCCGCGTCGCGGGCGTAGGCCACCTGCACGTGGTTGGCCTTGTGGCGGGCCATCATCTGGTCGCGGGTCACGCCGTAGGTGACCGCGTGCATGATCGGCCACTCGGGCGTGGTGGCATCGAGCCGGCGGCGGGTCTCGGCCTCGGGCAGGGCCACGACTCCCGCCCGGCCGATGTCCATGCAGAGCCGCTCGCGATCCCCGCGGCCATCCACCCAGATGCGGCTCCAGACGATCTCGCCGGGCTTGCTCACCCCGGCGAGCGTGCTGCCGCCGAGCCGGAAATACATCGGCGGCTGCCGGAAGCCCTCGGCCCCCTTCCACCCGCCGGTGAAGTGGCTCGGCGGAGCGCCGCCCGAGATCTCGAACACCCAGACCCACTGCTCGGTGGTGCCGGAGTGGTCCCAGTCGCCCCAGCGGATGTCGTGGAGCGTGTTCTCGACGGGCTCGCCGAGCGCCTCGTGAACCCGCTGCGTGAGCAGGCCGTCGAGCCCTGCGCACTCGTCCACCTCGTTGAAATGCACGAGCGGCCGCCCCTTCCAGAGCACGCGCGAGGAGCCCTCCGCCGTGACCGGCGGCCGCCGCGAGTCGTTGAGCATCCCCTCCACGAGGTCGCTCGCCGGCAGCAGGTCCTTGAGCCCCTGCTGGTACTGGATGCCCACGAGATCGCACCCGTAGCGATCGGCGATCCGCAGGGCGGCCACGTACATCCGGCACTGCACGAGCACCTGCTGCCGCGTGAGTTCGGTCGCCTCGTCCTTGCCGAAGTGGAACCGCATGCCCGCCTGCTCGAGCCAACGAAGCACGCCGCGGGCCTCCCGCTCGGAGACCCGCATCGTCTCGTGGTAGAGGGCGCTCTGGCTGAGCCGCTCCTTGAACACGCCGACGGCGTGCAGGAGCCGGTCGGGGATGATCGCGTTTTCCATCCCCATGCAGCCCTCGTCGAAGACGCCCATCAGCGACTTCGCGCTCCGGAGCTCGGCGGCGATCGAGTCGGCGAGCTTGCGCAGCGGCGCGGGTATCCGCACGGCGTCCGCGGGCACGACATGGCTCGTGTCGTGGTGGACGACGCGGGTCTCGAGCCAGGCAGACAGGTGCCGCGCGAACGAGGGGCTCGCGAAGTCGTCGGCCCAGAGCGTGGCATAGGGAACGCCCGACTTGGTGAGCGAGCCATTGAGATTGAGCATCCCCACCAGCCCCGGCCACTGCCCGGACCAGTTGGCCACGGTGAGGATCGGGCCCCGGTGCGTCGTGAGCCCGGGAAGCACGTGGTTGGAATACTGCCAGACCGCCTCGGCCACCACCAGCGGCGCGTCGGGCTCGATGCCCGCGAACACCTCGAGGCCCTCGCGGGCGCTGGCGATGAATCCGTGGCCGCGCTTCCGCGACGGGGCATGGCCCCGCTCGAGCGACCAGCCAGCCCGCGCGAAGGCGGCCACGAGATCGGCCTCCATCTGCTTCTGGGCGGGCCAGCAGACGCGGTTGGCCTCCTCGCGGAGGTCGCCGCTGGCGACGAGCACGGCGCGGCTGCCGGAGGCGCCGGCCGGTGCGGGGCGTCTGGCGATCATGCGGGCAGCCTCCGGGAGCGAGCCGCCGCCGCTGCGTACGTGGCCCGAGTGCCCGCCGCGCAGCGACCGTGTGCCGCAACTATACTGTCCGCCCAGCCACGGGTGGCCGGGCGGCCTTGGCGCTCCTGCCCGACCGGTGGCCAGTCGTGCCGACCATCACCCGGAGCCCGAGCCATGCAGATCCAGACACTCGTGACGCGGTTCCTCGCCGCGTCGCTCCTCCTGGCCGTTGCCTCGACGACCCGCGGCGCGGATCCCCAGGCAGCCGCGGCGCAGCCCGCCGCCGGGAAGCTCACCGACTTCAAGCGCTGGGTGATCGCCGCCGACTACGCCCCCGACGGCAAGCTACTGCTGACGGCCGGTGGCGAGAGTCTCCTCTACCGTGCCGGCGACGTGATCGCCTGGAATCCCGGCGACGGGGCCCGGGTGGCCGACATGGCCGGCCATCCGACGGCGGTCTGGGCCGTGGACATTTCGCCCGACGGCAAGCTCGCCGCCACGGCCGGGTACGACGGCCTCGTGAAGATCTGGGATCTGGCCGCCCGCGCGGCCAAGCACGACCTCGCCAAGCACAAGGGCTGGGTGCGATCGCTCGCCTTTTCGCCCGACGGCACCCGGCTCGCCTCGGCCGGCGAGGACGGCACCGTCGTGATCTGGGACACCGCCACCGCGGCCGAGGTCAAGACCGTGGCGGCCCATGCCGGGGCGGCCACCTGCGTCGCCTTCTCGCCCGACGGTCAGACGCTCGCCAGCGGAGGCAGCGACAAACTCGTGAAGCTTTGGGATCCGGCCACCGGTGCGGAAAAGGCGAAGCTCGAGGGGCACGGCGACGCCCTCTGGGGGGTGGCCTACGCTCCTGACGGCGCGACCCTCGCGAGCTGCGGCGCCGACCGCACCGTCCGGTTCTGGTCCACGGCCGACAACAAGCCGTCCGCCACGCTCGCCGGCCACAAGGACTGGGTGACGAGCCTCGCCTTCACGCCCGACGGCAAGCGGCTGGCCAGCGGCAGCCTCGACGGCACCGTCAAGCTCTGGGACGTGGCCGCCAAGGGTGAGCAGGAAGGGCCCGCGAAGCTCGCGTCGAGCATCTGGTGCGTGAAGTTCACGCCGGACACCTCGTCCCTGTTCCTCGGCACCCACGCCGGGCCGCAGTTCGTGCCCGTGCCCGCGCCCAAGCTCCTGCCCCCGCCGCCCCCACCGCCGCCGGCGCCCACGGTGGCCGTGCTCGTGCCCAGCGAGTTCAAGAGCGCAGCCGGCGCCACCGGCGGGATCGCCGCCGACGGCGTGGTGACGGTGACCGGCAACCTCGCCAAGGACACCTACACCCTCAAGGCCATCGTGCCTGCGGGCCCCCGGGTGACGGCCATCCAGCTCGATGTGTTGCCCGACCCGAGCCTCCCCGCCCAGGGGCCCGGTCGGGCGGGCAATGGCAACTTCGTGCTCAGCACATTCGCCGCGGCCCACGGCCAGCCGGGCCAGGCCGAGACGCCGACGGCGGTGAAGATCGCAGCCGCCAAGGCGAGTTTTGAGCAGGGCGACTACGGCGTCGCAGGCTCGCTGGACGACAAGCCAGAGACCGGTTGGGCCATCGCCGGGGGCGTCGGCCAGGCCCATACCGCCACCTTCGAACTGCCGCCCGACGTCACGCTCCCGGCTGGGGCGCCGCTCTCGATCACGTTGGATCACCAGTTTGCCGACGGCACGCATGCGATCGGCAAGTTCAAGCTCTCCGTGATCCAGGCCCCCGCGGCGCCGACCCCACCCGCTCCGGCAGCGCCGCCCGCGCCCGCGGCACCGGCCCCGGCGGCCGCCCCGGCGCCCCCTGCGGCGCAGGCGCCGCCCGCCCCGGCGCCGCCCCCCGCTGCGGCGCCGGCCGCCGCCGGTTAGGCTGAAGGTCCGCGTCGGATTCGCGGAACCGCCGCCCGGCTGGTTTTCGGTGTTCCGCTGTTGGCTGCGGTCATAGGGCCGTGTGAGGAGACCACGCATGTCGATCAAACCGCTCCCGAGCGCCGCCGCGACGACGGCCGCCATCCTCGCTGCCTTCGTCGCCGGCTCGTTCTTCGGCCGCAGTCAGCCACTGCCCCGTGCCCTCGCGATGTCGTCGATCGCGGAAGGGGACTTCGCCGCCTGCACGGCCGCGCTCGACATGAACACTGAAGGCATCTTCCTGCTCGACTTCGAGACAGGCGATCTCAACGGGGGTGTGCTCAATCCGAACACGGGCAAGTTCACCACCACCTACCGGTACAACGTGCTCGAGGATCTCGGCTTCAAGCCCGGGCAGGTGAAGGAGCCACGCTTCCTGATCGTGCCGGGCCGGGCGTCGTTCACGGGCAACGTGGGCGGCCGGATGGCGCAGTCGGCGCTGTATGTCACCGACGCCTTCACCGGCGTGACCGTGGCCTATGGCATTCCCTGGAGCCCGCAGCAGGCGAACGCCGCGAAGCCGTTGATGGCGGAACTGGTGCCGCTCGACGTCGCCCGCCCCCGCGGGGGCGCCGCGGGGG
>JBJTAA010000133.1:0-12641 GCA_046090525.1 Planctomycetota bacterium | reverse complement strand
TTGCATGATCTGGTCACGGCGCGACCGGACTCCTGGGCCGAAGCCGGGTCAGCGTTGAGCCCCGCCTTGCATGATCCGGTCACGGAGTGACCGGACTCCTGGGCCGGAGCCGGGTCAGCGTTGAGCCCCGCCTTGCGTGATCCGGTCACGGAGTGACCGGACTCCTGGGCCGGAACCGGGTCAGCGTTGAGCCCCGCCTTGCATGATCCGGTCACGGAGTGACCGGACTCCTGGGCCGACCGCTCAGGCCGCCTCGACCTCGTCCCACTTCTCGAGTTCGGCGACGCCGCCGGGGAGCGTGAGCTGGGCCAGGGGCGTGCCGTCCGGCACGGGCGTGACGCCGTCGCGGCGCGTGAGATGGATCTGCTCGTGCCCCGCGAGGTGCTTCTTGAGCTGCTGCTCGAGATCCTTCTGCTCCGCCTCCGGGAGCTTGCCGAACGCGGCCCGGCCGCGGCACTTCGGGAACTTCTGGCAGCCGAGCCACGGGCCCCGCTTGCCGTCGCGGAGGTTCATCATCGCCCCGCACTTCTCGCAGGCGATGTCGGTGACCAGCGGCGGCGGAGCGGGAAACTTGATGTTGCCCTTGCGGTCGAGGTTGAGGATGAAGGAAGGCGGTTCCGCCGGCTCGGCGTCGGCCCCCTTCTTGCCCTTGGGCTTGGGGGGGCGGGGCTTGTCCTCGACGAGAAAGTCGCCGAACCGGCCGGTCCGCTTCACCATCGGAACGCCGCTCGGCGAGAGCAGGTCGATCTGCTCGGGCAACAGCGGCCGCCGCTGCCGATCGACCGGCATGGCGAACGTGCAGGCGGGCACGTGCTTGGGCTTCTTGGCCCGCGTCTTCGTGGCCGCCTTCTTGCCCTTCGCGGCCTTGGCCGGCTTC
This sequence comes from Planctomycetota bacterium, assembly GCA_046090525.1. GTDB lineage: Bacteria > Planctomycetota > Planctomycetia > Pirellulales > UBA1268 > QWPN01. The sequence continues at coordinate 11,764 of JBJTAA010000133.1, read as the reverse complement.
GCCGGCTCGGGCTCGGCCACGTTCTCGTTGTAGCCCGAGCAGGAGAGGAACTCCCCCTGCTTGCCCAGCCGGAACTCGAGCCGCCGGCCGCACTGCGGGCACTTGTAGGGCGCGGGGTCGGAGATCGCCTTGACGTGCTCCTTCTTCTCGGCCTCGCCCAGCTTCGGCACGAGCTCGTCGTGGAACTCGTGGAGCATCTCCGTCCAACGCTTGGTGCCCTCGGCCACCTGGTCGAGCTCCCGCTCGATCTCCCGCGTGTAGCCGATCTCGATGAACTGGTCCGCGAAGCCGTCCTTGAGGAACTCCGTCACCCGCTCGCCGATCGCGGTGGCATGGAAGCGGCGGTCCTGCTGGACGACGTAGCCCCGCTGTTCGATGGTGTTGATGATGCTCGCGTAGGTGGAGGGGCGGCCGATTCCCTCCTCCTCCAGCTTCTTGACGAGCGAGGCCTCGCTGTACCGCGGCGGCGGCGCCTGGAACTTCTGGCGCGGCTCGATGTCGAAGGGGGCGAGCACGGCCCCCTTGGCGAAGTCGGGGAGCACCTGCTCGCCGTCGTCGCGGGGCACGCCGCTGACACGATAGAAGCCGTCGAACCGGAGCACGCGGCCGTTGGCCTTGAAGACGGCGCCGGTGTCGCGGTCGCTCCGTCGCATCCGCACGGCGGTGGAGTCCCACTCGGCGTCGGTCGACTGGCAGGCCACGAAGCTCTGCCAGATCAGCTTGTAGAGACGGTATTGCTCGTCGGTCAGCGCGTCGCGGATCGCGTCGGGCTCCCGGAAGGCGTCGGTGGGGCGGATCGCCTCGTGGGCCTCCTGGGCCCCCTTGTTGCTCGACGCGTAGAACCGCGGCTTCTCCGGCACGTAGGCGTCGCCGTGGGTCTCGGTGAGGTAGCGGCGGGCCATGGCGATCGCCTCGCCGGAGAGGTTCGTGGAGTCGGTCCGCATGTAGGTGATCAGGCCCACGCGGCCCTCGGTCGGCAGGTCGATGCCCTCGTAGAGCTGCTGGGCGATCCGCATCGTGCGGTCGGTGCTCATGCCCAAGCGGCTCGAGGCGGCCTGCTGGAGGGTGCTCGTGATGAACGGGGGGTAGGGCCGCGACTTCGTCCGCGTCACGTCGATGCTCTCGACGGCGTAGCGGGCGGCGGGGTCGGGCCGGCCGGTGAGCCGCACGACGCTCTTCCCCCGGCCCTTGCCCTCGGGGTTCGCCTCCCGCTCGATCGCGATATCCAGCAGGCCGGCGGCCGCGGCTGCCGCCACGGCCTCGTCCACCAGGTCGGCGGTGGAGGTGTTCTCGGCCTCGATCTTCAGCGGTCTGCCGCCCACCTCGACCAGCTCGCAGGAGAGGGCCTTGCGCTCCGCCAGCCAGGCCATCCGGTCGCGAACGAACGGCGGCCGGCCCCGCTCGTCGCGCCGGGCCAGCAACTGCTTCCAGGCGTCGTGGAGCCCGGCCGCCGCGGCGACGTCGAAGGTCATCGCGCCGGACACCTCCCACGACTCGCTCGGCGTGAAGGCCCGGATCTCCTGCTCCCGTTCGACCACGATCCGCGTCGCCACGCTCTGCACCCGGCCGGCCGACAGCCCGCCGGCCACCTTCTTCCAGAGCACCGGCGAGACGCGGTAGCCGACGATGCGGTCGACGATCCGGCGGGCCTGCTGGGCCTCGACGCGGGGCATGTTGATGGCCCGGGGCGACTGGAAGGCCCGCTGCACCTCCGACTTCGTGATGGCGTCGAAGGTGACCCGCTTGGCCTTGTCGGGGTCGACGTCGAGCACCTGCGTGAGATGCCAGGCAATGGCCTCACCCTCGCGATCCAAGTCGGTCGCGAACCAGACTTCCGAGGCCCCCTTGGCGAGCTTCCGCAGTTCCGTCACCGTCTTCTGCTTGCCCGGGTCGATCTCGTAGGTGGGGGCGAAGTCGTCATCGAGGTCGACCCCCGGCACGGGCTGCTTCGATCCCTTCGGGGCCCGCTTGGGCAGGTCGCGGATGTGGCCGATCGAGGCCTTCACCACGAACCCCGGGCCGAGATACTTCTCGATCGTCTTGGCCTTGGCGGGGCTCTCCACGATCACGAGTTCGTAGGCTCCCCGGGGCCCGGCGGGGCGGGCTTTGGTCGCGGCGGAGCGGGGTTTCCTGGCCATGGGATCGGGGGTGGGGCGATGGGGATCGCCGGTTGTGAATCGGGATTGGCGCCGAGGGGCCTGGCGCTACAATCGCGTCGGACCGGCCGCCCCAAGCGTTACCCTGCTCGCTTCCGGCTTGTCAAGTGTCGGGAGCCTCGCCGTTCCTCCGGAACGGCGTTTTTTCACGGACGAGGGCCATGGCCGGATCATTCAACATTTTTCGCCGCTATCAAAAGGCGGCCCTGGCGGCCCTGGCCATCATGGCCATGCTGGCCTTCTTCGTGCTCCCGCCGATCCTGCAGATGGGCGCCAGCGGGCCGACCGCGTCCGACGACGTGGTCGTGACCTGGCAGGGGGGGCGGCTGCTGGAGAGCGGATTGCAGCGGGAGGTGATCGCGCGTCGCGCCCTCAACCAGTTCCTGATGGCCCTGCAGGCCGCCGCCAGCGGCAGCGACCGCGTGCAGCCGCCGCTGCCCGACGACGAGAAGTCGGTGGTGGACTCGATGCTCATGGCCCGCGAGGCCCGGGCCAACGGGCTCGAGGTCAGCGACACCGTGGTCAACGACTTCCTCGCGATCTGGACGGGCGACCGGGTGAAGCCGGAGCAGATCGAGGGCGTGATCGACCAGCTCAGGAGCCGGGCCGGGATCACGGAGCAGGACATCTTCGACGGCCTGCGGACGCTCCTGCTCGGCGAGCGGATGCAGGCGCTGGCCCTGCGCGGCACGGGCTTCGCCGGCTCGCCGCCCGGCTGGCGGTGGGACGCCTTCCGACGGCTCGAGCAGTCGGCGACGGTGGAGGTGGTGCCCGTGATCGTCGAGTCGCTCGGCGGCGAGGTGCCGGAGCCCGCGCCCGCCGCGCTCGAGAAGCTCTATGACCAGTATCGCGACGACCTGCCGCGGGCCCGGGCCAAGACGCCCGGATTTCGGGAGCCGGCGCGGCTGCGGTATGACGCCCTCGTGGCCACGCCCGACCTGTTCGTCGCCGAGGCCGAGAAGGACGTGACCGACGAGCAGATCGAGAAGTTCTACGCCGACAACAAGGACGCGCTCTTCAAGAAGGTCGAGCCGGCCAAGGAGCCCGGCGCGGAGGACGCGAAGGCGGGCGACGCCACACCGGCCGCTCCTGAGCAGCCCGCGGCGGAAGGCAAGCCCGCCGAAAAGCCGGCCGAGCCGGCGGCCCCGGCGGCCGACAAGCCGGCGGGCGACAAGCCTGCCGGTGCCAGCCCCGCCCCTGCGGCCGCTCCCGGCCAGAACGGGTCGCTCCGCGGTCGCAGCCCGATCAGGCCAGTGCGGTTTAGGCAGCCGGCCGCCGCTGCCCCGGCCGCGACGCCACCCGCGGCCGCCGCGCCGGCCGCCGACGCCGCGAAGCCCGGTCCCGCCGGCGAGGCGAAGCAGGAGACCCCGCCGGCGGACGCCGCGGGCGGAGCGCAGCAGGCCGAGACGTCGGCCAAGCCCGACGCCGCCGCCGAATCGGCCCACGAGCCCCTCGACAAGGTGCGCGACGACATCCGCAAGCGGCTCGCCCGCGAGGCGGCCGACCGGAAGGTGGGCGAGGCGTTCGACAAGGTGGCCGCTCGCATCGCCACCTACGCCGACGATGTCGAACTGGCCATCGGCATGGGCGAGCCGATTCCGCAGGCCCCCGACGTCGACAAGTTGGCGGCGGAGCACGGTCTGCAGGCGATCCGCTCCGACTTCGTGGACGCCGGCGAGGCGATCGCCGGCGGCGGCATCGGGTCGAGCTTCCAGCTGACGTTCTCGCAGCAGGGCGGGGTGCGGCAGCAGCAGTGGGCCGACATGCTGTTCTCACCCGAGGCGGCCCGCTGGCGGCCGGTGGCCACCCGCGACTTCGCGGGCAACCGCTACCTGTCGTGGAAGACGGAGGACCGGCCCGAGTTCACGCCGCCGCTCGCGGAGGTGCGGGAAGATGTCGAGCGGGTCTGGCGGCTTATGGAGGCCCGCCCGGTCGCGAAGCGGCGGGCGTTGGAGATCGCGGGGGCGGCGGCCGGCAAGACGCTGGCCGAGGCGGTGGCCGGACGCGAGGGTGTCGAGGTCGCCACGGTCGGGCCCTTCACCTGGCTGACCCGCGGCACGGCGCCGTTCGGTTCGGCGCCGACGATCTCGCAGCCCGACGGCGTGCAGATGCCGGGCGAGGAGTTCATGCGGAGCGTGTTCGCGCTCCAGCCGGGCGAGGCCGCCGTGGCCTTCAACGAGCCGGAGACGATCTGCTACGCGATTCGCCTGGTGTCCTTCGAGCCCGCGGAGGAGACGCTTCGCGAGCGGTTCGTGGATGCCTCCGCCGACCCGCGGCGGCTGGCGATGCTGGCTGAGGACGAGACCCGCGACGTCCGCAACCGCTGGGTCGAGGGCATCGAGAAGCGGTACGGCGTCCAGTGGAAGCGGGATCCGCGCTAGGCCCGCCGGTCGCCCGGTTCCTCTCCCAGGAGCCCGGTTCCTCTCCCAGGAGCCCGGTTCCTCTCCCAGGAGCCCGGTTCCGCCGGAACCGGGACACCGTGGACGCAGCGTTCCGTGTGATCCGGTCACGGCGTGACCTGACTCCAGGAGCGGCATTCAGGCTCGCCGCGGCTTGAGGACCACGGCGGCCAGCGGGGGCAGCGTGAGCGTGACCGAGTGGTCGCGGCCGTGGTGGGGCTCGGGCCGGGCGACCAGCGCGCCCGAGTTGCCCAGGTTGGTGCCGCCGTACCAGGCCGAGTCGCTGTTGAAGACCTCGTCGTAGTCACCGCCGTGGGGCACGCCCAGCCGGTAGCCGTGCCGGGGCACGGGCGTGAAGTTGCAGCAGGCGATCAGGAAGTCGGCCGGGTCGCGGCCCCGCCGGATGAAGGCCAAAACGCTGTCCTGCCAGTTGTGGCAGTCGATCCACTCGAAGCCATGGCCGTCGAAGTCGAGCTGATGGAGCGCGGACTCGCGGCGCACGAGGTCGTTGAGGTCGGCCACGGTCCGCGACAGGCCGCGGTGGCTCTCCCACTGGAGCAGGTGCCACTGGAGGCTCTCGTCGAAGTTCCACTCGTTCCACTGGCCGAACTCGCCCCCCATGAAGAGCAGCTTCTTGCCCGGGTGGCACCACATGTAGGCGTAGAGCAGCCGCAGGTTCGCGAACTTCTGCCACAAGTCGCCCGGCATCTGCCCGAGCAGCGAGCCCTTGCCGTGCACCACCTCGTCGTGCGACAGGGGAAGCACGAAGTTCTCGTGGAAGGCGTAGATCAGGCTGAAGGTGAGCTCGTCGTGGTGATACTTGCGGTGGACGGGGTCGTGCCGCATGTACCGCAGCGTGTCGTTCATCCAGCCCATGTTCCACTTGAGGCTGAAGCCGAGGCCGCCCACGTAGGTGGGCCGCGACACGCCCGCCCAGGCGGTCGATTCCTCGGCGATCGTGAGCGTGCCGGGAAAGTGGCTGTGGGTCTGGACGTTGAAGGTCTTGAGGAAGTCGATCGCCTCGAGATTCTCCCGGCCGCCGAAGCAGTTGGGCTCCCACTGCCCCTCCTCGCGGCTGTAGTCGAGGTAGAGCATCGAGGCCACGGCATCCACCCGCAGGCCGTCGACGTGGTAGCGGTCGAGCCAGAACAGGGCCGACGAGATCAGGTAGTTGGCGACCTCGTGACGGCCGTAGTTGAAGATCATCGTGCCCCAGTCGGGGTGTTCCCCCTTGCGGGGATCCTCGTGCTCGTAGAGGGCGGTGCCGTCGAACCGCCGCAGGCCGTGGCCGTCGCGGGGGAAGTGGGCCGGCACCCAGTCGATGATCACGCCGACGCCGGCCCGATGGAGCGCGTCGATCAGCGACATCAGGGCCTGCGGAGGGCCGAACCGGCTCGTGGCCGCGAACAGGCCGATGGTCTGGTAGCCCCAGCTGGCCGACAGCGGATGCTCCGTGGGCGGCAGGAACTCGATGTGCGTGAAGCCCATCTCCACGACGTAGGGGACCAGTTCCCGCTCGAGGTCGGCGTAGGTGAGCCAGCGGTGTGGATCGTCACCGGGCCGCCGCCAGCTGCCGAGGTGCACCTCGTAGACGCTGAGCGGGGCGTCGAGGGCGTTCTTCGCGGCGCGGGTGGCCATCCAGTCGCCGTCCCGCCACTGGTAGGCGGCCAGGTCGGTCACGACCGACGCCGTCCGCGGCGGCACCTCGGCGCCGAAGCAATACGGGTCGGCGCGGTCGCTCGGGCCGCCGGCGGCATGGACGCGATACTTGTAGATCGTGCCGGCCGAGAGCCCGGGCACGAACAGCTCCCAGATGCCGGACGGGATCCGCTTGTGCATCCGGTGGCCGCGGCCGTCCCAGCCGTTGAAGTCGCCCACCACCTCGACCACGTCGGCGTTGGGGGCCCAGACGGCGAAGTTCACGCCGGCAACCCCGGCCTGGGTCTCGAGCTGCGCGCCCAGCTTCTCGTAGCTCTTCCAGTGGCGGCCTTCGCCGAGGAGGTGAAAGTCGTAGTCGGTGAGCATGGGAGGCCGGGAAGGGGCGACTGGGGGAAGACCGTACAATCGTGCCACACGGCAGAGCTTCACGCGACGACGGACGGGATTTCCGGTGGGAAAAAGGCTGTCGAATATGACGATTGCAGGGCCGACGGAGCTTGCGGCCAGCGGGCATCCGGCGTGGACGCTCGTGGGCGACGCGTCGGGGCTGCCCGTGTCCTCTCGCCGGACGTTCACGACGGCCCTCCAGGCCTTCGTTCACTGCGTGTCCGCTCGCTCTCGCCATCCATGGCTTCGCTCGCTTCCACAGCCCGCTCGAGGACACGGGCAGCCCCTCCGATTCATGGGCTCCGGAAGATCCGAAAACCGAACCAGGCATCATGAGCCAGACTGACAACTACGAGCGGTTTGCGCCGGTCGAGCGGGTGATTTTGGTCCGGGGCGAGCCCTACCGCTTCTGGTGCCCGCCGGACGTGGATGCCCTGATCGACGAGGAGGCCTTCCGGGCCGACGAGCGGATCCCCTACTGGGCCAACGTCTGGGAGTCGGCGGTCGTGCTGGCCGAGGAGATCGCGGTCATGGAGGGGGGTGGTCGCCGCTTCCTCGAACTCGGCTGCGGCCTGGGGCTGCCCGCGGTCGTGGCCGCCCGCCGCGGCTTCCGGGCGACCGCCAGCGACTACGAGGAGGCCGCCCTGGAGGGCGTCCGCTACAACGCCGACCTGAACGGGGCCGAGTCCCTGGGCGTGCGGCTCGTCGACTGGCGGCGGCCGCCGGACGACCTGGGCGAGTTCGACCTCGTGGTGGCCGGCGACGTGCTCTACGAAAAGCACCACGCCGTGGCACTGGCCGGCATGATCGCCCGGACGCTCGCCGCCGACGGCGTCGCCCTCGTGGGCGACCCGGGCCGGGCCCGGGCCGTGCAGTTCGAGCCCGCCTGCCGGGCCGTCGGCCTGAGCGTCGAAAGACAGCCGGCCCGCCGGCCGCTGGGGGCGACCGACGGGCCGGCGATCGATGTCTATCGGGTCACGCGACCAGCCGCATCTCGGGCACGACGCCGGTGATCCCGATGATGAACTCCTCGAAGATCTTCACGTCGAGCGCCGAGGCGGTGTCGGCCTCGGGGTGGAACTGCACGCCGATGGCGGTCCAGTCCTCGACGGTGCTCTCGATCGCCTCCACCACGCCGTCCGGAGCCCGGGCGGTGACGCGGAAGCTCGGCGCCACGTCGTCGATCGCCATGTGGTGCATGCTGTTGACCCGGATCTCGCCGTCGCCGTAAACCCGCTCCATCACCGTGCCGGGCTCGACGAGCAGGGCGTGGCGGTGGGCCAGGTCGGTCGGATCCTTGTGCGGAATCGCCTTGGGCAGGTCCTCCGGCAGGTGGAGGAACAACGTGCCCCCCTCCGTGATGTTGAGCAACTGCATGCCGCAGCCGATCCCGAGCACGGGCATGTGCCGGGCGCAGACGTGCTTGGCCAGCAGCCGGTCGAAGTCCTCGCGGCGGGGCTCCATCATGCGGACCGAAGGATGGGGCATGTAGCCGTCGCGCCGGGGGTCGAGGTCGCCGCCGCCGACGAGCACGATCCCGTCGAGCATGTCGAGCACCCGGACGATGTCCTCCTCGTCGGCCAGGGGGGGCACGATCACGGGGATGCCGCCCGAGGCCAGGATGCCGTCGTAGTAGCCGGCGGCGACGAACGAGAGCGCGGCATGCTCCTTCCGGGCGGAGCGGTAATCCGTGTTGATGCCGATCAGGGGCTTGGCAGCCATCGAGGTCCTCCGTGACAGTGGATCGAACCGGCTCCCATCCATGGGCACCGGGCCGCGCGGTCGCGACGGGGGCGAACTTATGGCTGACAAGGCCGATTGCAACGATTTTTTCGATTTTGTGGTTTCTCCGGGCCTCGGCCACAAGATCATGTGCTAGCACCGGGAGTGCTAGCAGAATGCAACCCCCGGAGTCCGGTCACTCCGTGACCGGATCACGCTGGACGTCCCGTTGGGTTCCGCGGGCTCGGGGTTGCCCGTGCCCCGTCGCCGGACGCTCGCTTCGGCCATCCTGGCCTTCGCTCGCTCCGTGCTGGCTCGCTCTCGGCATCCCTGCCTCCGCTCGCCAGCAAGGCCGGCTCCGGGGCACGGGCAACCCCTCGCAGTCCCTTGGAGTCCGGTCACTCCGTGACCGGATCACGCTCGACATCCCCTTTGGGTTCCGCAGGCTCGGGGTTGCCGGGCCCCGTCGCCCGGACGCTCGCTTCGGCCATCCATGGCCTTCGCTCGCTCGATGCTGGCTGCGCTTCGGCATCCTGCCTACGCTTGCCAGCAACGCTGGCTCCGGGGCACCGGCAACCCCTCGCGGGTCTCCTGGTGCGCAGAGTCTCTTGGTGCACGGAATGGAGCGTTCAGCTCCCTGCCGGGAGCCGGGGGTGGAAGCCGGAGGAGCCTGGAGATTTCGCTCAGTTGAGATGGGAGCTGGGCAAGCGTCGGTGCGAAATATCCCAGCGACGGAGGCTTTCACCTCCGGCGACCCACTCCGTTGGACGTCGGACATCGCGGGATGCCCGCCTGCGTTCCCTCAGGCGCCGATCCAGGTGGCGTTTTTGAAGCTCCGCAGCCAGGTTCGCTGCCGCTTGGCCAGTTGCCGCGTGCGGGCCTGCGCGCGGCGGATCGCCTCGGCACGGTCGATTCGGCCCGCGAGGAGGTCGATGGCCTCGGTGTAGCCCGCGGCCTGGCTCGCCGTCGGCCCGATGCCTCCCGGGGCCGCCAGGGCCGCGGCCGTCTCCTCGACGAGGCCGCCCGCGAACATCGCCTCGACGCGGCGGTCGATGCGTTCGGCCAGCGCGGCCCGGGAGACGTCGAGAATCATCAGCCGCGACTCGAAGAGCGGATCGGGCTCGGGGGCATGGGCCGCGGAGAGGGGGCGGCCGGTGAGCGTCGCCACCTCCAGGGCCCGCACGAGTCGCTTCACGTCGCGGGGATGGATGCGGGCGGCCGCAGCCGGGTCGAGGGTGGCGAGCCGGGCGTGGAGGGTCGCCGGGCCGGCGGCGGCAGCCTCGGCCACGAGTTCCGCCCGCAGCACCGGATCGGCGGCCGGCAGTTCGGCGAGGCCGTCACGGAGGGCCCGCAGGTAGAGGGGCGTGCCCCCGACGAACAGGATCCGGCGGCCGCGCGACCGGCAGTCGGCGACCGCGGCGCCGGCGGCGGCCAGCCAGGCTGCCACGCTGAAGGAATCCGCGGGCGAGACGAGGTCGAGGCAGTGGTGCGGCACGGCGGCCCGGTCGGCGGCGGAGGGCTTGGCCGTGCCCACGTCGAGGCCGCGGTACACCGCCATCGAGTCGACGCTCACGATCTCGGCTTCGAGGCGGCGGGCCAGGGAGATGGCCAGGGCCGATTTGCCGGCCGCCGTGGGCCCGGTCAGAAACCAGCAATCCGTGCCGATTCGTGGCCGCCCGCCGCCGGGGCCGCCGGGGGCCCCCGCGGGGCATGCTACAGTTGCCGGGTCGGCCGCCGCCGATCGGAGCGGATCCGGAGCGGCGGCCGGAGGAGCCGGCCCGGAGGCCGGGACGGATGGTGTCGGACGTTCAGCCATTGAATCGGCGTGTGGGCGAGGTGCTCGAGTCGCTCGAGCGGGTGATCGCCGCGCGGAAGGGGGGCGACCCCGATCGATCCTACACGGCCCGGCTGCTCGCCGGCGGCGTGGCCGCGGCCGGGGCGAAGGTGACCGAGGAAGCCGGCGAACTGGTGCGGGCCGCCGCGGGTGAATCCGACGACCGGGTCGTGGCCGAGGCGGCCGACCTCGTCTATCACACGCTCGTGCTCCTCGCCTGCCGCGACGTGCCGCTGGGGCGGGTGGAGGACGAACTCGCGCGGCGGTTCGGGGTGTCGGGGCTCGCCGAGAAGGCCGCGCGGACGGCGGGTGGAGGCGGCCGATGAGCGACCACGGCGGCGAGTGGCTCCTGCGGATCGGCATCCCGAGCAAGGGGCGGCTGGCGGAACTGGCGGCGCAACTGCTGGCCGACGCCGGGCTCTCCTTCCGGCGGACGGAGCGGAGCCTGTTCGCCCGCTGCAAGGAAATGCCCGTCGAGATCACCTTCCTGCGGACCGACGACATCCCGGTGCTCGTCGCCGAGGGGGCGATCGGCCTGGGGATCACCGGGGCCGACCTCGTGGCCGAGAGCGGCGCCGAGGTGATCCACCGGCTCGACCTGGGCGTGGGCTCCTGCCGGCTGGCCCTCTGCGTGCCCGACGACGCCACGATCGCCGACCCGCGACAGCTGGCGGGCCGCCGGATCGCCACGAGCTTCCCGCGGATCACCCGCGGCTGGCTGGCCGAGCGGGGCGTGACCGACGCCCACTTCGTCGAGCTCTCGGGCAGCGTGGAGGTGATGATCACGCTCGGCGTGGCCGACGCGATCGTCGACCTGGTCGAGACGGGCAGCACCCTGGCGGCCAACCGGCTCCGCGTGCTCGACGAGATCGGCCGCTACGAGACGGTGCTCGTGCAGGATCCGAACCTGACCCACCCGGAGCTCGCCGATCGGATCGTCCGCCGGCTCGAGGGGATCGTGATCGCCCGGGGCTGGTCGCTGCTCGAATACAACGTGCCCCGGGCCCGGCTGGCCGATGCGGAGCGGATCACGCCCGGCTTCAAGTCGCCCACCGTGATGTCCCTCGAAGACTCGAACTGGTGCGCGATCCGGGCGATGGTCAGGCGGGGCGAGGCCCACGCGATCATCGAACAGCTCGAGGCGATCGGGGCCTCGGCGATCATCGAGACCCGGATCGCCAACTGCCGGCTGTAGCCGCCCGGGACAGGCACCTGTGCCTGCGGGACACGAGCCAGCTTCCCGCCGATGGCCGGCGCAACGCAGAAACTCGTGCGGCTGGGCGTCGAGGTCACCGCCCGCGACGCCGCCTGTCGATGGCGACGAGCGTCAGCCCCGCCACGGCCAAGAGGCCGAGCGCCGCGGGCTCGGGGACGGCGACGGCATTCCCGAGGTACCAGTCGAGCGTGGCCCCATCACCCCAGGCAGCCTGGCCGTTGAGCGGCTGCGGCTGCATCCCCAGCGTGCCGGTCGTGCCGACGAAGTTCCACGAGTCCTGGGAGGGATAGAGATAGGCCGGCGTCTGCTGCTGGATGCTCAAGAGCTCGAGGAAATACGGATTGACCAGGGTGCCGTTGTCACGCCACGCGGTGAGCATGCTCACCATGTC
>JBJTAA010000132.1:0-6640 GCA_046090525.1 Planctomycetota bacterium | reverse complement strand
GCCAGCACGGCGCGGCGGGCGCGGGCGAGGAAGTCGAGCTTCGCCTCTCCCCGCTCCAGCCACATCGGGGGGCCGAAGCTGATGCAGGAGAGCAGTGGCACCGGGAGGAACTCGCCGCGGGGCAGCACGCGGTTGAGATTGTCGATGTGCACCGGGATCAGCTCCAGGTCGGGCCGCTTCTTGGCGAGGTAGTAGAGGCCGCTCTTGAACTCCCCCACCTCCCCGGTGACGCTCCGGCCGCCTTCTGGGAAGACGATCAGCGAGTGGGTGGTGCCCGCCTCGCGGATCATCATGTCGACCGGGCTCTGGTGCACCTTGATGTCGGTGCGGTCGATCAGGATCGCGTCGAACACCTCCTGGGCCAGCCAGCGGCGGACGATGCCCCGCGACCAGTAGTCCTTCGCCGCGACCGGCCGGGTCACCTCGCGGACGGTCTGCGGCAGGCTCGACCAGATCACCAGCGCGTCGAGGTGGCTGGTGTGGTTGGCGAAGTAGACCCGCTGGCAGGTGTCGGGCTGGCTGGCGATCCAGCGGACGCTCGCCCCGGCGAGCACGCGGGCCAGGGCCGCGAGGCCCAGGCCGGCGGCGCGGCAGAACGGGGATCGCGCCCGCCCCTGCGGCCGCGGGGCCGGCGAAGCGTCGCGAATGTCGGCCGGCGAGAGCATGGCAGCATCTTCGATGGCGGCGGTGGACATGGTCAATCCGGAGGCCCGGGCTGCACGAAGGGATTGTGCCGCCGCTCGTGGCCGACCGTGGTCGGCTCGCCGTGCCCCGGCAGGACGATCGTCTCCGGGGGCAGGCTGTAGAGGTGACGGCGGATGCCGGCGGCCAGGGCGGCGAAGTCGCCGTCGGGAAAGTCGGTGCGGCCGATGCCCTCGCGGAAGAGCACGTCGCCGCCGAGCACCACCGGCGGCGTCTCACCGTCGAGCACGAACACCACGTGGCCCGCGGAGTGGCCCGGAATGGCCCGCACCACCAGCTCGAGGTCCGCCACGGCGAGCCGCTCCCCGTCGTCGAGCAGCCGGTCGGCCGGCGGGCTCGTGAGGGGCAGGCCGAACGGTGCCGACAGGTTGGCGGTGGCGTCGGTGAGCTTTCCCGCCTCGTCGCGGCCGATCAGGATCGGCAGCCCCGGCCAGCGGGCGACGAGGTGGGCGTTGCCCGCGATGTGATCGGAATGGCCGTGGGTCAGGAGGATGGCCTCCGGCTCGAGCCCAGCGGACTCGATCCAGGCGACGATCGCCTCGGGATCGAAGCCGGGGTCGACCACGACGCAGGCGGCATGGCCCGGGCGACGACAGACGTAGGAGTGCTCGCCAAAGGGGAGCGACTCGATCCTGGCCACCTCCAGGGACGGCGTGGCATGGACGACTTCGGCAGGCATGGCGCGGGGCGGGGGCGGGGAGGGCGGCAGGAACCGCTCCCCCGGAGCATGGTCCGCCGTCGGGCGGCCCACAAGCGGCCTGCGCCGGCGGCTGGGAAAACGCCGTTTTCCGCGGTTTCCGAGGGGGAAGTGGGCTGGTGGCCGCATCGGGGCACCGCTAGACTCCCGCCGCCCGTGAGGGATCCGGACCGGCGGCGAGCCGTCTGGCCCGGATCGCGCGGGCCGCCGGCGGGCGACGTCGGGCCGGTTCGCACGGACGTGCGGGCCATGCGGTCGCGTCCGGCGGACCTCATGCCTCCGGCGGGCCGGCGGCGATAACCGAAGGCAAGCGGCCAGGGACTGGCCGCCGCGAACGAACACAACCCACAGGGGTCCATGGAGGGATCAATGGCCGGCTCGGTGCACTGCTTCGACATTCACGCCCTCGCGCGGCGGGCCGGCCTGGCCATCACGTGCGCGGCCCTTGCCCTCCCCGCCGGCCGTGCCCTCTCCCAGGACGCCGTCGCTCCGGCCGCTGCACCGGCGGCGGCCCAGGGGCCCGGTCTCGTCCCCAACGGCGGCGGCGCCGAAGCCAACGCCCAGGCGGGCGACGCCTCGGCCGCGGTGGCGGGCCAGCATCCGCTCGAGCCGGCCCTCGAACTGGCCCGCAAGGGCTTGAGCCAGCTGCGGGCCACCGTCAAGGACTACTCCTGCACGATGGTCAAGCGGGAGCGGATCGACGGCAAGCTGGGCGAGCATCAATACATCTTCGCGAAGATCCGCCACGAGCCGTTCAGCGTCTACCTCTACTTCCTCGCTCCCGACGACGTGAAGGGGCAGGAGGTGGTCTACGTCGAGGGCCGCAACGACGGCAACATGTTCGCTCACGCTGGCAGCGGCGTGCGGGCGATGGTGGGCACGGTCGCGCTCAAGCCCGACGGCGCCCTCGCCATGCAGGGCAACCGCTATCCCGTGACCGAGATCGGTGTCGAGAACCTGGCCAAGCGGCTCGTCGAGGTGGCGGAGCACGACAAGCAGTTCGGCGAGTGCAGCGTCGACTTCTTCCCCAACGCCAAGGTCAACGGCCGCATCTGCACCTGCGTGCAGGTCGTGCATCCGGTGCCGCGGCGGAACTTCCGCTTCCACCTGGCGCGGGTGTTCATCGACGACGAACTGCTGATTCCCGTCCGCTACGAGGCCTACGACTGGCCGCACGAGGAGGGGGGGCAGCCGGTGCTCATGGAGGAGTACACCTACATGAACGTGAAGGTCAACAACGGCTTCACGGACGCCGACTTCGACACCAAGAACGCGGCCTACAAGTTCGGCACGCGGTAGGCGGGCGGTGTGCGGCGGCTCGCGGGCGGCCCTACGGCAGCTCCTCGAACCGCATGTGCTTGACGCAGGCGCCCGAGTCGCGGAGCTCGAGCAGGGCGTCGATGCCGATCTCGAGGTGGGCCTGGACGAACCGCCGGCTCACGTCCCGGTCGCTGGCGGCCGTCTTCACCCCCTCCGGGCTCATGGGGTTGTCGGAGACCAGGAGCAGGGCGCCCTTGGGGATGTGATTGGCGAAGCCGACCACGAACAGCGTGGCCGTCTCCATGTCGATCCCGATGGCCCGGGTCGTGACGAGGTACTCCTTGAAGGCCTCGTCGTGCTCCCAAACGCGGCGGTTGGTGGTGTAGACCGTGCCCGTCCAGTAGTCGTGGCCGCGGCGGGCGATGGCCGACGAGACGGCCGCCTGCAGCCGGAAGGAGGGGAGGGCGGGGATCTCGGGCGGAAAATACTCGTTGCTCGTGCCCTCGCCGCGGATGGCCGCGATCGGCAGGATGAAGTCGCCCAGCTTGGTCTTCTTGAGGCCGCCGCACTTGCCCAGGAACAGCACGGCCTTGGGCTCGGTCGCCGAGAGCAGGTCCATCACCGTGGCGGCCATGGGACTGCCCATCCCGAAGTTGAGGATGGTGAGGTCGTCGTGCGTCGCCGACTGGATCGGCTGGCCGCTGCCGAGGACGGGCACGCCGAACCGCTCGGCGAAGGCCGTCACGTACTCCGAGAAGTTGACGAGCAGGAAGTAGTGGCCGAAGGAGTCGAGGTCGCGGCCGGTGTAGCGCGGCAGCCAGTCGCGGACGATCTCGGACTTGTCCTTCATCGGCGGTCCAGGCGGAGGGGTGCGGGTGGCTGCCGCCCGGATCATACCCTGCCTGCGGCTGTGCGACGGCTCGGGCTCGTCGCGCCCCCGGCCCGTGGCGGTCACTCCCGTGGCACGAGGCCGGGCCAGGCCATCTCGAGCTTCGCCGCCGGCGGGATTTCCAGGCGGGTGCCGGGCGTGAGGGAGACGCGCGGATCGAGCGCCTTGTTCCAGGCGAAGAGCGCGCGATACAGCCGACCGTCGCCGTAGGCCCGCTCGGCGAGCGACCACCACGAGTCACCGGGGCCGGCGATGTGCACGCCCGCGCCCGGCGCCGGAGCGGCCGGCGGCTGCACCGGCGGCTGCGACGGCGGGTCGAGCAGCGGCGCCGGCGGCAGCTCCATGGGCGGCGCCGGAGGGGGCGGTGGTGGTGGCGAAGGCATCGTCGGAGGGGCCGGCATCGGGGGTGGCGTTGGCACGGTCGAGGGTGGCAGCAGGTCGGCGGCCGCGGGGATCTCGGCGGCGGGCGGCGCCTCGAACGAGGCCGGCCTCACGAACGGATCCCGCGGCGGCGGTTCGACGGCTGGGATCTCGACGGGGCTCTCGACCGCGAAGCGGCTGGTGCGGCCGCCGTAGGCTTCGTCGCCGTCGGCCGTGAGGTCCGCCGCCGGCGGCACGAGGGCGGGGGGCTCGACCAGATCCTGGGCCTCGACCGTGGCGATGTCGGCATGGACGTCGGGGCCGGTGCCGGCCGGCGGCCGCGGCACGAAGAGCTTGAGGGACAGCACGCCCAGAAACACCCCGACCAGGAGGCCGAGCAGCGCGAGGAGGAACTTCGTCTCTCGTCCCATGGAAGGCCGGAGTCTGGATCGGGGCGCGAAGGGGGCGGGATTCTGGCGGCCACCCTCGGCCGCCGCCAGAGCGAACGAACCGCGGGGTGACTGCTGGGGGTTTCCTAGGCTGCCCCGTCGCCGCCGATCACGCGGGCGACCCGGAGTTTGGCCGACCGGCTGCGTGGGTTGCGGTCGACTTCGGCCTCCCCGGCTTCGACCGGTCCGCGGGTGAGCGGCTCCCACGCCTGCCGGTTGCGGAAGGCCTCCTTGACGAGCCGGTCCTCGAGCGAATGAAACGAGATCACCGCCAGCCGCCCGCCGGGGGCGAGCCGCGAGGGGATCCGCTCCAGGGCGATGCGCAGACTCTTGAGTTCCTCGTTGACCGCGATCCGCAGGGCCTGGAAGGTCCTCGTGGCGGGGTGGATCCGCGGTGGCGGCTGCTGCCGGGGGATCGCGGCGGCCACCACCCTGGCCAGGTCGCGCGATGTCCGGATCGGCTGCTTCTCCCGCACCGCGGCGATCCGGCGGGCGATCCGCCGGGAGTAGCGTTCCTCGCCGAACTCGTGGATCAGATCGGCGAGCGTCTCGGGCCGCATCCGCGCGACGAGCCGCCAGGCCGGCTCTCCCTCGGTGGGGTCGAACCGCAGGTCGAGCGGTCCGTCGGAGTCGAAGGAGAAGCCCCGCGTGTCGTCGGCGAGCTGGTCGCTCGAGAGGCCCACGTCGAGCAGCACGCGGTCGACGCGGTCGATCGCCAGCGCGTCGAGCACCTCGGGCAGGTCGCGGTAGTTGGCCTGGGCGAAGCGAACGGGCAGGCCGGCCAGTTCGCGGGCTCCCCGCTCGATGGCGGTGGGGTCGCGGTCGATGGCGATCACGAGGCCGTCGGGGCCGACCGCATCGGCGAACAGCCGCGTGTGGCCGCCGCCGCCGAGCGTGCCATCGACGACCCGCATCCCCGGCCGGATGTCGAGGAGGTCCATGACCTCGGCGGCGAGCACGGGCGTGTGGATGCTGGAACCAGCGGGCATCTCTCCACTGTACAGGACGCCGCGGGCCGAACCCCAGGAGTCCGGTCACTCCGTGACCGGATCACGCGAGGCGTCGCGTCACGACCGACCCGGTTCCGGCCCCAGGAGTCCGGTCACTCCGTGACCGGATCACGCGAGGCGTCGCGTCACGACCGACCCGGTTCCGGCGGAACCGGGCTCCTGGGGGCCGCTATAGTGCCCGTCGTGTCCGACGCCGACCTCTACGACTACGACCTGCCGCCGGAACTGATCGCCCAGCGGCCGCTGGCCGACCGATCCGCCGCACGGCTGCTCGTCGTCCGCCGGGCGGGTGGCGGGCTCGAGCACCGGCACGTCCGCGACCTGCCCGACCTGCTCGCCCCGGGCGACCTCGTCGTCGTCAACGACACCCGCGTCCTGCCGGCCCGGCTCGTCGGCCGCCGCGCCGCCACGGGAGGCCGATGGGAGGGTCTGTTCCTCCAGGTCGAGCGGGACGGGGGGCATCCTGGAGCCTGGCGGCTGCTTGCCCAGACGCGGGGCCGGCCCGGTGTCGGCGAGCGGATCGTGCTCGTCGATCGCGAAGGTCGCGATGCCGGTGAGATCGAGATCGTGGGTCGGGCGGCGGGGGGTGCCTGGCTCGTGCGGCCGCGGGTCGACGAGCCCGCTGAGGCGGTGCTCGCGCGGCTGGGGCGGGTGCCGCTGCCCGGCTACATCCGCGGCGGCGCCGACGAGCCGGGCGACGTCGACCGCTACCAGACGGTGTTCGCCCGCGAGAGCGGCTCGGCCGCCGCCCCCACCGCCGGGCTGCACTTCAC
Source organism: Planctomycetota bacterium (assembly GCA_046090525.1). Lineage (GTDB taxonomy): Bacteria > Planctomycetota > Planctomycetia > Pirellulales > UBA1268 > QWPN01. The sequence continues at coordinate 500 of JBJTAA010000132.1, read as the reverse complement.
TGCCGACCTGCTCGCCGCGCTCGCGGCCCGCGGTATCGAGCGGGCGAGCCTCACGCTCCACGTCGGCCTCGACACCTTTCGCCCGATCACGGCGGAGCGGCTCGACGACCATCCGATGCACACCGAATGGTGCGTCTGCCCGCCGGAGACCGTCGCGGCGGTGCGGGCCACGCGGGCCCGCGGAGGGCGGGTGGTGGCGATCGACACCACGGCCGTGCGGACGCTCGAGACGGCGGCCCGGGCCGCGGCGGCGGGCGAGGTGATGGCCCCGTGGAGCGGGCCGACCGACCTCTTCATCCGCCCCGGCCATACCTTCCGCGCGGTGGACGTGATGCTGACCAACTTCCACATGCCGCGGACGACGCTGATGGTGCTCGTGAGCACGTTCGCCGGCCGCGAGCGGATCGCCCGGGCCTACGCCGAGGCGATCCGCGAGCGATATCGCTTCCTCAGCTACGGCGACGCGATGCTGCTCGAAGCCTAGGCTCGATCTGACTTCG
>JBJTAA010000131.1:0-2132 GCA_046090525.1 Planctomycetota bacterium | reverse complement strand
AGAACTCCCGGGACGAGAGCGGATCGAACTTGTGGTCGGGGCAGACGGCGCACTGGCCGGTCAGGCCCATCCAGGCGTTGGTCAGCGTGGCCGTGCGGTCGACCGCGTAGCGGAAGAGCAGCTCGTCGTTGATCGAGCCCCCCTCGCTCGTCGTGACGTTGCACCGCGAGAAGCCGGTGGCCGTCCGCTGGTCGCGCGTGGCGTTCGGCAGGAGGTCGCCCGCGATCTGTTCGACGGTGAACCGGTCGAAGGGCATGTTGGCGTTGAAGGCGCGCACGACCCAGTCGCGGTAGGCCCACATCTGCCGCTCGTTGTCGAGATGGAGGCCGTGCGTGTCGGCATAGCGGGCGGCGTCGAGCCAGTGGCGGGCCATCTCCTCGCCGTGATGCGGACTCGCCAGCAGCCGTTCCACCTGCCTCTCATACGCATCGGGCAGCGGATCGGCGACGAACGCATCGACCTCGGCCGGCGTGGGCGGCAGCCCGGTGAGCGCGAACGACAACCGCCGCAGGAGCGTGGGGCGATCGGCTTCGGCGTTCACGGGCAGCTTCGCCTCGGCGAGCCGAGCCTCGAGAAACCGGTCGACCGGATTGGTGACCGCCGCGTCCGTCGCGGCCGGCACCTGCGGTCGCACGACCGGCCGAAACGACCAGTGCTGCTCGTAGGGAGCCCCGGCGGCGATCCACTGCGCGAGCAACTCCCGCTGTTCGCGCGAGAGCGTCTTGTTGGTGTGCGGGGGCGGCATCACGACATCGGGGTCGGTGGCGTTGATTCGCTCCAGCAGTTCGCTGGCTGCGGCCTGATCCGGATGAATCGCCCGCGTGCCGCTCGCGAGTTCCGCCGTGGCCGCCTCGTGGCTGTCGAGCCGGAGCCCTGCCTCCTGCGTGCCCGGCCCATGACAGGCGTAGCAGTTTTCCGAGAGGATCGGGCGAATATCGCGGTCGAAGCGGATCACCGCCTCCGCGGCCGCGAGCGGCAGCGACGCCATGGCCGTCAGCAGGACCGCAGGCACGGCCAGACGCCGAGTCACGCGGCCCACGTTGACGCAGCAACCCATCGGAAGGTCTCCAGCGGGTCACCCGCGTCGCCGGCTCGGGCTACGCCCAAACCGCGGGCCCCCCGCAACGGGCGGCCGATCGGCGGGATCGAAAATGAGCGATCCGGCTCTGGTTTCCGTCGGCCGGCTGGGACGACGGGCTTGACCAGATCCCGTTTAAACTATGACCGCTCCCCTCGCGCCTGGCAAGAAACGGCCCCGGCCGCCCCTTTCCCCCGATCCGAACGCCGCTCCGGTTGCACCATGCCACGATCATTCACGTCCACGTCCGTGCCGACCTTCCTCCGGCGCACCGCCCTGCTCGTCGCCCCGCTGGCCGCGACCGCCGTGTGCCGAGCAGCCGACCCGCCGTCCAAGCAGCTCATCCTCCCGGGAGAGGTGTTCGATGTCGCCGGCCGGACGGCGTTCATGTTCACGCCGGCCGACGAGGCGGCGGTGCCGCCGCAGGACAAACCCTGGATCCTCTACGCCCCCACGCTCCCGGCCTATCCCGACGAGGCCGAGCGGTGGATGCACGAGCAGTTCACCAAGGCGGGCGTGGCCGTGGCGGGCGTCGACACCGGCGAGTCGTATGGCAGTCGGGCCGGCGTCGAAGCGGCGGAGGCGCTCCACGCCGAGATGGTCCGCCGCGGCTACGCGAAGCGGCCCGCCGTGCTCGGCCGCAGCCGCGGGGGCCTGTGGGCCTCGGCCTGGGCGATCGCGCATCCCGAGCGCACCGCCGGGATCGGCGGGATCTATCCCGTCTACGACTGGCGGACGTATCCCGGCCTCGAGAAGGCGGCACCGGCCTACGGCCTGCCGCCCGCGGAGCTCGCGGCCCGCGCCGCCGAGCTCTGCCCGATCGAGCGGATCGACGCCCTCGTCAGGGCCGGCGTGCCCGTGTGCATCATCCACGGCGACGATGACCAGGTCGTGCCGCTCGCGCCCAACTCGCTCCGCCTGAAGCAGGCCTACGAGTCCGCGGGCAAGGGTGATCTCGTCCGCCTGATCGTCGCCGAGGGCCAGGGCCACTCCTTCTGGGAGGGCTTCTTCCGCTGCCAGGAACTCGTCGACTTTCTGATCGCGCGGGCCAAGG
>JBJTAA010000130.1:0-8132 GCA_046090525.1 Planctomycetota bacterium | reverse complement strand
GCGCCATCCTCGGTGACGCTGCGGGCGCCGCCAGTGGGTACGTGCACCACGGCCGTCGTGTTCGCGGGCACCCGCACCCGCAGCTCGAGGCCGCCGTCGAGCCGGCGCCAGTGGCTTTGGATCGGCCCGCGTGGGCTGTCGTAGTCGGCCTTCACCCAGTCGATCGCCGCCCGCTCGGGATTGCTGCCGGGCGTCGGGGGCCGCGGGCGGATCCGGATCCGGGCATACGCCGGGTCGATCGTGTCGATGCCCGCGAGCGTCCGGAAGGCCCACTCCATGACGGCGCCGAAGGCATAGTGGCTGAAGCTGTTCATGGCCGCGTTGTTCTTGCCGGTGGCCCCCTCGAAGCCGTGCTCGCGGGTGAAGCTGTCCCACCGCTCCCAGACGCTGTTGGCCCCCTGCTCCACCTCGTAGCCCCAGCTCGGGAAGGCGCGGCTCTGGAAGAGGCGGCAGGCGAGATCGTGGTGGCCGTGCGTCGAGAGGGCCGGCAGGATGGCCTTCGTGCCCAGGAAGCCGGTCGCCATCCGGAAGCCGTTCTTCTCGATCCGGTCGGCGAGCTGCTTCGCCACCGTCGCGGCCTGCTCCTCGGGCACGACGCCGCACTCGAGCGCGAGCACGCAGGCGGTCTGCGTCTCCACCTTCAGCGTGCCGTCGTCGCGGAGGTGCTGCCGCCGGAACGACTCGGCGAGCGCCTCGAACCGCCGGCGGTAGGCCGCGGCCTCGTCGGGCCTGCCCAGCATCAGCGCCAGCTGCGTCATCATCCGGGCCGACTGGGCGTGGTAGCAGAGGTCGATGTAGGGCGTCGGCGTCGCCTCGTCGACGTTGAGCCAGTCGCCCCACTCGTTGCCGGCCGCCACGCCGACGAGCTGCGGGTCGAGCCGGGCCCGCCACGCCATGAAGGCCTGCATCGAATCCCAGTGCCGCTCGGCGAGCCGCCGGTCGCCGTAGACCAGGGCCATCGTCCAGGGGCAGATCACGCCCGCGTCGGTCCAGGCCGTGCCGAAGACGGCGCCCGGCTTGCCGTGGGCGAAGGGATAGGGCGCGTAGTCGGGATAGACGCCGGCCTGGGGGCCGCTCGCCACCTGGGCCTCGCGGACGTCGTCGATCCACTTGGTGAAGAAGGCCGCCACGTCGGCGTTGAAGGTGGCCGTGCGGGCGTAGATCTGGGCGTCGCCCATCCAGCCGAGCCGCTCGTCGCGCTGCGGGCAGTCGGTGGGCACCTCGATGAAGTTGGCCCGCTGCGTCCAGACGGTGTTGCGCCAGAACCGGGTGAGCAGGTCGTCGCTGCAGGCGAACCGGCCGACGAGCGGCGTGTCGTTGTGCAGCACGAGCCCGGTCACGGTGTCGAGCGGCGGTGGCGTGCCCGCCGGCAGGCCGCTTACCTCGACGAACTGGAAGCCGTGGTAGGTGAACCGCGGCGTCCAGGTCTCCACGCCGCCCCCCTTGCAGACATAGGTGTCGATGGCCCGGGCCCGCCGCAGGTTCTCCGTCATCAGCCGGCCGTCGGGGTGGAGCATCTCGCCGTAGCGCAGCTGGATCTCCGTGCCCGCCGGGGCGGCGACCTCGAGCCGGACCACGCCCGCGAAGTTCTGCCCGAAGTCGAAGATGAACACGCCCGGCCGCCACTCCGTCACCCGCTGGGCGGCGAGCTCGCCGGTGACGCGGATCGGCGGCGCCGCGTAGGCCACGATCTCGGCCGGCTTCACGAAGCCCACCTCCACCTCCCGGCTCGTGCCCGGCTCGAAGAAGGGGGCCTTCACGGGCTGGTTGGCTTCGGCCGGCACCGCGGCCTGCCAGGCCGCATCCTCGACGAAGCCCGGCGTGTCCCAGCCGGCCAACTCGCGGCGGGCGTCGTGCCGCTCGCCCATCAGGAAGTCGGCCTCCCGGATCGGCCCGGTATCGGTGACCCGCCACGACGGATCGGTGATCACCCGCTCGCGGGTGCCGTCGGCGTATTCGATGTCGAGCTGGCAGAGGATCGCGGGCACCTTGCCGTAGATGTTCCGTCCGGTCTTGTGCGGCCCATACCCGACCAGGAGCCCGTAGCCCACGTAGCCCGCATACCAGCCGTCGGCCACGGCCGCCCCGAGGCAGTGCGGGCCGGGCTTGGAGAGCAGGTGGGTCACGTCGTGGCTGCGGGCGTGCACGCGCCGGTGGTAGTCGGCCCAGCCCGGCTGGAAGAGATCGTCGCTCACGCGGCGGCCGTCGATCGACCAGTCGACGAGCCCCAGCGCCGTGCCGTGGAGCACGGCCCGCTTCACGGGCTTCGCCGTCGCGAACGTCTTGCGGTAGTGCCGCGCCGGCGGCAGGTGGAGCGTGTCGCGGTCGGCGTGGAGCGGCGTCGCGTCGGCCGCGGAGATCCAGCGGCCCTGCCAGTCGGCCGCGTCGAGCAGGCCGAGCGCGAACGTGGCCGGCTCGCTCCAGGGGGATTCCCGGCCGTCGCGGTCCCAGACCATCACCTTCCAGCAGACCTGCCCGCCGCTCGCCAGCGGCTTGCCCGCGTAGGCGATGCCGAGCGTCTCGTCCGCCGCGACGCGGCCGGAATCCCAGAGGTCGGCCTTGCCCGGCTCCAGGAGGGCGGCGTCGCTCGCCGCCAGGATGCGGTAGGCGGTCTGCCGCTGGCCGCGGTCGGCGTCGGGGGCGGTCACGAGCCAGGAAAGCCGCGGCGCGCGGGTGCCGATGCCGGCCGGCTCCTCGAGCCACTCGCACCGCAGGCCCCGCGGCCCGAGGCCCGGCCCCGCGGCCACGAGCGTGGTGCCCACCGCCTCGATCGCGACCCCCGCCGGCGCGGTCACCCAGGAGCGGAGGCCGCCATCGGGCTGCCGCTCGTGCCGCACGTGGATCGGGCCCTTGGGGGTGGGATAGGTGCCCTCGGCCCAGGCGAGGTCGCCGAGCTGGGGGGCGATCCGGGCCTTCGTGAACCCCGGCGCCGCCGGCGAGACGCCGAGCACATGGCGGGAGAGCCAGGCCGTCGGGCCGCTGGCCCAGCCGTGGCAGAGGCTGTGGCGGAAGCCCTCGTAGCAGTAGGCGCCGCAGTCGCCGTGGATGTCCTTCCTGCCCTCGGGCACGAGCTCGTCGATCCGGGCGGCGTTCTGCGTCCACGCGAGATCGAAGTCTTCCCAGAACGTGGTCGCCCCGAGATCGAGCATCCCGCCCCAGTAGGTGCGGATCAGGTCGAGCGCGGCCTCGGTGCGGCCCGCCTCCGCGAGCGCGCCGAGCACGTAGAAGCCGTAGAAGGTGGAGACGCCGGAGGCGCCGCCCGGCAGGAGGACCGCGTCGGCCGTCTCGGCCGCGTCGCGCATGCCGGCCAGGGCCAGGAGCGCCGCCCCCGACTTCGAGCCGTTGGCGTCGGGCACCACCCGCCGGGCCCGCTCGGCGGCCTCGCGGCAGATGCCGGCCACCCGCTCGTCGCCCAGCTCCGTCATCATCCGGCCGCCCGATTCGAGCGTCATCACGAGCAGCCCCTGGAGGCCGGCCGTCACGCCCTGCTGGTTCGGCGAGCTCGGCCAGTCGAGGAACCGCATCCCGTCGATCTGCTCGCGGCCGTCCGGGCCGACCAGCTTCGCGAGCCGCTCCAGGAGCGGCGCCAGGTAGGCCTGCTGGGCCGCGAGATAGCGGCGGTCGCCGTGGTGCCGCCACAGCTCCTCGTGGATCAGCACCCACCACATCGAGTAGCTGGAGATGCCGTTCATCCACTTGGTCACGGGCGTGACGTCGCGTGTCAGGTCGAGCGACGCCGGCACCACGTCGTTGAAGCCGAAGACGGCGTTGATCGTGCTCACCTCGGGGTGCATGTCGCCGATCCACACGATCCGGTCGCGCTTGATGCCGTCCCAGAGGTAGTCCTGCATGCAGAGGTGGACGGTGTCGGCCCCCACCTCCCAGATCCGGTTGAGCCGCTCGTCGGGGCAGCGGAACGACCCGATCCGCGGCACGTCGCGGACGCCGAGCACCGCCCGCACCTGCGTCAGCCGGACGGGCCGGCCCGGGTCGACGGCGTCGATCCGCACGAACCGAAAGCCGCTCGGGCCCACCTTCTGCGAGCCGAGCCAGGGGAGCGTCACGATCTGGTCGCGGACGGCGTGGTCGTTGCCCGCGTTCCGCTTGCCGCCGAGTTCGGCCATCGCCTCGCTGGCCGACTCGCCGAACCGGATCCGCGCCCGCACGGGCTCCTTGTCGGGGGCCAGCGGCGTGAACAGTTCCACGTGGCCCTGGATCTCGCGGCCGAAGTCGAGGAGCAGCCCGCCGGTCGAGTCGGCGGTGGTCTCGATCACACAGGGGGGCAGCGGGGCCTCGAGCACGGTCTGGCCGGGCTGGGGGGCCAGCAGCGTCCGCGCGTCGCCGACCCCGCGGTCGCTCTGCCACACGATCCGCACGGGATCGATGCGAAACTCGGTGATCGGCGAGCGGGTTCCCACGATCGGCTGGTCGGCCAGGGCTCCAGCGGCGAGCGCGAGCGGCAGGATCACGAGCGCGGCCCGCATCACTCCACCCGCATCCAGAAGGGGGCGGCGGCGAACCAGGCGAACGTCGAGCCGAGCATGATCGCCTTCACCGTGTCGAGCGACAGCGCCGCCGAGCCGGCCCCGCCGGCCGCGACCGACTGGAGCATGAAGATCGCCGGGGGCACGATCGTGCCCGCCAGGGCGAGAAGTCCGATGCAGGTGGCTGCCAGCTTCATGTCGGTCGCCTCCGGTGGTCCGATCCGTCAGGCCCGGGCCGCCGCCGCGGTGCCGGCGGTCAGCTTCGAGAGGGCGATGTAGAGCAGCCCGCAGGCGACCGCCGCGGGCATGGGCAGGAACGACGCGAACACGCCCTGCGTCTGGTAGAGCCACATCGCCACCGCCACGGGCACGAGCCAGGCGATCAGCACGTTGGCGTTGAACCCGGTGCCGCTGCGGGCCGCCGGGTCGCGGGGGATGCCGACCGCGTCGGCGAGGAAGTGGTCGACCACGATGATCGCCCCGATCGGGGCCAGGATCGTGCCGTAGATGCCCACGAAGTCGAGCAGGTTCATGGCGAACGCGGGGAAGATGCCCGCCGCGATGCACAGGCAGCCGGCGAGGATCGTGGCGGCCGCCCGCGACATGCCCGGGAGCATCGCCTGGAAGGCGAGCCCCGCCCGGTAGATCGTGGGGTTGGCGGTGGTCCAGCCGGCGATGACCACGCAGATCAAGCCCGCCCAGCCGACGGCGTCGTTGACCATCGTGCCCGGGTCCTTGCCCACCTGCGGGTCGACGCCATGCTGCCGCACCCAGTAGATGAGCAGGAGCGCCGCGCACAGCCAGGCGACGTAGTGGCCGAGGAACATGCCCGAGGCGCTCGCCCAGCCGGCCGACGGCCTCCGGGCGAACCGCAGCACGGAGAGGTCGGCCATGCCCAGATGCATCGCCGCGTTGCAGAACCAGGCGAAGAACACGACACCCGCGAACGAGATCGTGCGGGGCGTGCCCTCCGCCGGCGTCAGCAGGGCCCAGACGTCAGCGGTGCCCAGCCGCCCGAGCGTCACCAGGGCGCAGGAGACGAAGATCAGGAACATCCACGGGGCGGCGAAGTGCCCCATCTGGGCGACGACGCCGTAGCCCTTCAGGGCGACGAGCGTCATCGCGGCGCCGATCACGACGCAGGAGACGATCCACGCCGGCCCGGTGGGCAGCGTCGACTGGAAGGTGGGCATCTCGATCGTGCCCGGCGGGAAGAACGGCCCCACCGCCGTCGCCGAGACGGTGATCATCGCGCCGGCGAGGAAGCAGAACAGGAGCCCGTTGGCGAGGTTGTAGAGCTTGACGAGCAGGCCGCCGGCGATCTTCTCGAGCTTGTAATAGAGCGTCAGCCGCTCCTCGCAGGCGATCGTGGCGGTGAGGTAGCGCCAGGTGAGGACGGCGAGGAGGTTGCCGAGGAACAGGCCTCCGAGGAGGTCCAAGGCGCCGGCCCCCCACTTCACGAACAGCGGCCCGATCATGAACTCGGTGCCGGCCGTGTGCTCGCCGGCATACATGCCCCAGAAGGCCGACGCCCCCTTGAGGGCCCGGTCGGGCACCCGCTGCCGCTCATACTCGCTCGCGGCGGCGTGCTCGAGTTCCTCGACGTCGTGCACCAGGTCGCTCATGCCCGCTTCCCCGTGACGGTCCGCTCGTACTTCCGCACGTCGGCCAGCCAGGCCTCGCCGACGGGCACGCCCTGGGCGTGGCAGTAGTGGTCCCAGACGGCGCCGAAGGGCAGCCCCTTGGCCTCCTCCTGCAGCGCCAGACGGGCGGTGAGGTCCCCCTCCTTCTCGGCCTTCTTGATCGCCGGCGGCTCGAGGAGCGCGACCAGCAGCGCCCGGAGCATGTTCCGCGTGCCGATCGCCCAGGCGGCGATCCGGTTGATGCTGGCGTCGAAGTAGTCGAGGCCGACGTGCACCCGCGCGGGATCGCCGCAGGCCACGATCTCGCGGGCGATCGCCAGGAGGTCGTCGGTGAGCGTGACCACGTGGTCGCTGTCCCAGCGGACGCCGCGGCTCACGTGCAGGAGGATCTCGGGCAGGTAGACGAGCACGCTCGAGATCTTGTCGGAGATGCTCTCGGTGGGGTGGTAGTGGCCGGCATCGAGACAGAGGAGCTTCTTCCGCGTGATGCAGTAGCCGAGGTAGAACTCGCTCGACCCCACCGTGCAGCTCTCGGAGCCGATGCCGAACAGCTTGGGCTCGACGGCGTCGAGGTTGTGCTTGGCGGACAGCGGCTTCTCGAACACCGCATCAAGCGCGGCGGCCAGCCGCTGCCGCGGCCCGAGCCGGTCGGCGGGCGTGTCCTTGAAGCCGTCGGGCACCCAGACGTTGGTGACGCACGGCGTGCCGAGGGCCTTGCCCATCGCCGCCCCGATCTCGCGGGCCCGCCGGCAGTGCTCGATCCAGAACGTGCGGATACCCCGATCGGGGTGGGAGAGCGTGAAGCCGTCGGCGGCCTTGGGATGGGAGAAGCAGGTGGGGTTGAAGTCGAGGCCCACGCCGCGGCTCTTGGCCCAGGCGATCCAGTTGGCGAAGTGGGAGGCGTCGATCTGGTCGCGATCGACCCACCGCCCGCCGAACTCTCCGTAGAAGGCGTGCAGGTTGAGCCGGTGCCTGCCGGGGATCAGGGCGAGCGCCGCGTCGAGGTCGTCGCGCAGCTCCTCGGGGGTGCGGGCCCGGCCGGGGTAGTTGCCCGTGACGGCGAGGCCGCCGCCGACGCCGCCGCCGAGGTTCTCGAATCCGCCCACGTCGTCCCCCTGCCAGCAGTGCAGCGAGACGGGAATCTTGGCGAGCGCGGCGCAGGCCTTGTCGGCATCGACGCCCAGCGCGTCGTAGCGTTCGCGGGCGAGCTTGTGGGCGGCTTCGATCTGTCGGCCGGTGGGCATGGCGATGGGCCCGGGGCGAAAAAGCCCCGATCGTATCGACCGCGCAGGCCGCTGACAACCGACGTCATCACGTGGGTGCCGCCCCGGCGCGTCACCGCGCGGCGGGCGGTTCCCCGGCGGCAAATGGGTTCAGGATTCGCGTCGCCGGCGTTCAGCCTTTGCGGCTCGCCCGGTAGGACCCCGGCGTCATGCCGAAGTGCTTCTTGAAGGCTTCGGCCATGTACTGCGGGTGCTCGAACCCGCAGCGAACGGCGATCGCCGCGAGGGGCAGGTCGGTCTCGGCGAGCAACTGCCGCACGCGGGCGAACCGCAGCCGCGTGATCTCCTCCCCCGGCGTGCGGCCGATCGTCTGCCGCATCCGCCGCTCGAGCAGCGTGCGCGACAGGCCCGCATGCCGGATCACGTCGGCCACGTTGATGCCGTGGCAGGCATGCTCGCGGATGTAGCGCATCGCGGCGGCCACCTGCGGGTCGTCGATGGCCACGATGTCGCTCGACTGGCGCACCACGAGCCCGGTGGGGGGCAGGAGCACGGGCTCGGCCGGCGGCGGCTCGCCCGCCATCAGCCGCTCGAGGAGGGCGGCCGCCGCGTGGCCGACCCGCTCGCCGTCGAAGGCCACACTCGAGAGCTGCGGCCGCGACATCGTGCAGAGCATCTCGTCGTTTTCCGCCCCCACGACGGCCACCTCCTCCGGCACCGCCACGCCCGCCCGCCGGCAGGCGTCGAGCAGCCAGAAGGCGAGCTGGTCGGTGCAGGCGAAG
>JBJTAA010000129.1:0-9814 GCA_046090525.1 Planctomycetota bacterium | reverse complement strand
GAGCCACGTGAGTCACGCGGCGCGTGAGCTGGAGCCGGCCTGCGCGGCCGGGCCGATCGTGCGGCGGACCACCCAGGGCGGCCGGCCCTGCACCTCGCGGTAGGTGCGGGCCACATACTCGCCCACGATCGCCACCGCCGCAGTCTGCACGGCGGCCACCAGGCTCACGACGGCCGTGACCGCCGCCAGCGAGATGCCCGGCCGGGGCGGACCGAACCAGGCCGTGAGCGTGGCGCCGGCGGCGGCGAGCGTGCCCGTGATCACGAGCACCGCCGTGGCCGCCCAGGTCAGCCGCAGCGGGGCGTCGGAGGAGAGCACGAGCGCGTCGCCCGCGAGCTTCACGAGCTTCCAGGGGGAATACTTCGTCTCGCCGGCCGCCCGCGGGTGGCGGTCGTACCAGACCGGCTCGTGGCGGAAGCCGGCCCAGGGGACGAGGCTCCGCAGGTAGCGACGCTTCTCCGGGAGCGCCACGACGGCGTCGGCCACGGCCCGATCGACGAGCTTGAAGTCGCCCGTGTCGACCGGCATCGGATACGGGATCAGCCGGGCGAAGAGCCGGTGGTAGAGGCTCGCGGTGACGAGCTTGAAGCGGGTCTCGCCCGCGCGGCGGCGGCGGCGGCCGTAGGCCACGTCCACGCCCCGCCGCCAGGCGTCGACCATCTCGGGGATCACCTCGGGCGGGTCCTGGAGATCGGCGTCGGTGATCACGACCGCGTCGCCGCGGGCGGCGGCCAGACCCGCCGACATCGCCGCCTGCTGGCCGAAGTTGCGGGACAGCTCGATCACCGTCACGCGGCCGTCGCGGGCGGCGATCCGTTCGAGCCGCTCGAGCGTGGCGTCGCGGCTGCCGTCGTCCACGTAGATGATCTCGAAGTCCATGCCCGTGGTCGGCAGCACCTGGCAGAGCCGCGCGTGGGTGGCGTCGATCACGTCCTGCTCGTTGTGGCAGGGGATCACGACCGAGAGCAGGCCGCGGGCGGTCCGGGCGCGGTGTCGAGGCACGTCGGGCGAGGTGCTCATCGCGTGCTCCCCTCCAGGCCGGCCGTGCGGTCGGCCGGCGGGATGCGGCCGAGGGCGACGACGTCGTGATCGCGGAACATCGGCCGGGCCCGGCCCAGTTCGCCGATGCCGGGGGGCAGCGCCGCCTGCACGTGCTCGAGCCTGTCGGCCGGCACGAGCAGGACGGTGTCCGGGCCCGAGGCCAGGAACCGGGACGCCGCCTCGACGTCGTCCCTCACGATCTGGTTGACGTGGCCGCTCGCGTAGAAGACGACGTTCGGGCTCGCGATCATGAAGGTGCCCAGCCGCACGTCGTCCCCCTGCCGCTCGAGGCCGCGGACGAAGTCGGGAATGGTGTTGGCCGCGGCGATCCGGCCGGCCGCAGGACCCACGGCCAGGGCGGTGTAGAGGAGGGCGGCGGCGGTGAAGCAGGCCACGGCCGCCTCGGGACGCCGCGAGGCGAGCCGCCAGCAGGCGACCGCGGCGATGAGCGGGACCAAGCCCACGATCGCCGCCGGCTCCACGCCGGGGAGGCCGAAGCGGGTCGCGGCGATGATCGTGGCCGCCGTGGCGATGCCCCCGAAGGCGAGGGCGGCCACGCCCGTGGCCATCCAGCGGGGATGTGGCCAGCGGCCCGTCGCGGCGGCCCGGCGGGCTGCTTCGAGGCCCACGGCCGCGACGAGCAGGGCGGCGGCCGGATAGGCGGGCAGGACGTAGTTGGGCAACTTCGTGGCCGCCAGCGAGAAGCCCCCCACCCAGACGCCGAGCCACACGAGCCCGAGGCCCAGGGCGTGCATCACGACGCTGGGCACGGTCCGCTTCCAGGTCCGCCAGGCCGCCAGCACGATCGCCAGCGGCAGGAAGCTCGACCACGGGAAGAAGAGCACGAGCATCGTGAGCGGGTGGAAGAGGATGCCGCCGGAGTGTTTTTCCATCGGGGCCATGAAGCGGCCCACGTTGTGGACGAAGAAGAAGCCCTCGATCCAGGCCCCGTCGGTGCGATGCCACACCGCCGCGTACCAGGGCGCGGCGGCCACGAGCACGCCGGCGGCGAGCGCCAGCGGCCGCAGGCTCCGGATCACGTCGAGCAGGGCCGGCAGCGTCGCGGCGGCGAGCCGCCCGAGCCACGAGGCCGTCGTCGGCGCGGCCGTGCGGCGATCGACCGCCACCCACCAGGCCCAGGGCACGAGTACCGCCAGCGGCCCGACGCAGCCGATCGGCCCCTTGCAGACCACCGCGAGGCCGAGGAGCAGCCCCACGCCGAACGCGCGGGCGAGGGCGAGCCGCGGCAGCGCGTCGTCCCCGCAGGTGACGCACGGGCCGTCCTGCGGTCGCGTCCCGGGAGGCGTTTCGCGACCGGCGTTCCGTCCCGCCAGGGTCGGGCCCGCCACCACCTCCGCCACCAGCACCGTCGCCCAGGTGCACAGCGCCGTGAGAATCGCGTCGGGCGTGGCCGCGTGGGCCTCGATGCCCGCCAGCAGGCTGCCCAGCCAGGCGAGCGCCGCCACCACGCCCACGGCGGGGTCGAAGAACCGCGTGCCGAACCGCAACAGGGCCAGCGCCGTGGCGAGGGCCGCGAGCATCGAGGGCAGCCGGCAGGCGAACTCGTTGACACCGAAGACGCTCATGCAGGCGGCCATCGCCCAGTGCATCAGCACGGGCTTGTCGACCGCGAGCGTCCCGTTGAACACGGGCACCACCCAGTCGCCCGTCTCCACCATCGTGCGGGCAATGGCGGCGAAGCGAGGCTCGTCCTCGTCCCAGAGCGGCGCCCGGGCGATGCCCACGAGCAGGGTGAGCGTGCCGGCGGCGAGGACGATGGCGAGCGGGCGGCGGTCGAGCATGCGGAGGCTTCCGGGGAAGGTGGCGGAGAAGGGTTCGGGCCGGGTCAGCGGGGCCCTGGTCGGTCGGTGGAGCCGCCGGCCGCATCGGCCAGGTGCGGCGGGCGCGGCGGTTCGCCGATCGACCCAAAGAGCACGAGCTCGCGCGACTCGGGCAGGACGGTGACCGTGCGCAGGATGCCGTAGTGGTCCGGAAGCACGGCGGCCACGAGGTCGTCCCAGCGGGCATCGACCACGATCGGCGCGCCGGGATGCTCCGCCACGAAGCTCGCCACCGCGGCCGGTTCGTCGAGATCGGCGACGTGGGCGCCGGCGGCGACGAGGCCGGCGTAGAAGGTCGTGCTCGCCGGGGCCCGGTAGGCGGCGATCGGGCGATCGATGCCGCCCGCCGGCAGCCGGGCGAGCAGGTGCCGGGTGCCGCCGGCATGGCCGAAGCCCGCGGGGCCGGCCGCCATCAGGATGGCGACGGTGCCGCAGGCCGTGGCCGCCCACGAGACGGCCGCCGCCCGGCGCGAGGCGAGCGACTGACCCGCCCACGCCGCGAGGCCGCCGAGCAGGGGCACGAGGCCGACGAGCCCCAGCCACTCGCCGCCGGGGGCGAGTCGGCGAATCGCGAGCGGCAGGCCGATCCCGAGGCCGGCTCCGGCGAGGACGAGGAACGCCCAGGCCCACCGCATCCAGCGGTCGGTCGAGCGATCGGCCGAGCGGATCCAGTCGGCCACGAACAGGCCGACCGCGCAGGCGAGCGCCGGATAGGCGGGCCAGACGTAGCCGGGAAGCTTCGTCCCGGCGATCGAGAAGGGCACGATCCACGCGGCCAGCCACGCCGCCACCAGGCGCATGCCAGGCGTGGCCGCCGAGGCCATGCGCCCGGCCGACACCGCCCGCCAGCCGATCAGGGCCGAGGCCATCGACCAGGGGAACAAGCCGACCAGGATCACGAGCGGATAGTAGAGCAGCGGCGAGCCCGAGTGGCCCTCCATCGGGGCGGCGAACCGGCCCACGTTGTGGACGAGCAGAAACTCCCGCAGCCACGCGCCGTCGGTGCGGACCGTCACGGCCACGTACCAGGGCGCCGCGACGGCCGTCGCCACGGCGCTGATCGTGAGCGGCCTGAGGCCCCGCCAGGCGTCGGCGAGGGCGCCGGCGAGGCGGCGTGGCAGCGGGCCGTCACGCCCGGGATCGGCGGCGGCCTGCCACCACGCGAAGAGTCCGAGCCCGACGAGCGGCAAGGCGAGCCCCACCGGCCCCTTGGTCAGCACGGCCAGGCCGCAGGCCGCGCCGATCGCGGCCGCCGTGCCGGGCGAGATCCGGACCGGTCGATCCCGCAACGGGCCCGCGGCCGCCCCGGCGGCGACGCTCCCGCGCACGAAGAGCCACAGGGCCAGGGTCGTGAAGAAGGCGAGCGGGGCATCGGGCGTGGCGGCCCGGCCCGCGATCCCGGTCCAGAGGCAGGTGGCCATCACGATGCCCGACCAGAGGGCCACGTCGGGCCGGAAGAGCAGGCCGGCGATCCGCCAGGTGAGCAGGCAGGTGCCGAGCGTGAGCAGCGCGGAGCCGATCCGGGCCCCGGTCTCGTTGACCCCCGCGGTGGCGAACCCGGCCAGGTGGAGCCAGTTGACGAGCGCCGGCTTCTCGACCCGCAGGCGGCCGTTGAAGGTGGGCACGATCCAGTCGCCGCCGGCCCACATCGCGAGCGAACAGGCGGCGTTGCGTGGCTCGTCCTCGTCCCAGAGGGGCGGTCCGCCGAGGTTCGGCAGCAGCACGAGCGCCGCCAGCGCGGCCACGAGCAGCCCGTCGGAGCGGCGGAGATTCATCGCGGTAATCCGTGGGGGGCGGTGGCCGAGCGCCGATGGAAAACGGGGCGGGAGGGTAGGCCCCGCGCCGGGCGTGGGTCAAGGTGTCAGCGGCATGGCGAAAACCCCTGTTTTTTCCGAGCGTTCGGCCGGTTGACCGCCCCCGTGGGCCGGGTATGTTCAAGGCCTGGTGGCAGGCCGTCAGGGAGGGCCGCCGAGGCGTTCGAACCGGTGTGGAGGCCGTCCTTTGGCAGATGACGAGAACCCGTCGCAGGGCGAGGCCGCCGGGGCTGGCGGCGACGGGGCGGCCGCGGGAGACCGGCTGGTCGATCTGCCGATCGAGCAGGAGCTCAAGGACAGTTACCTGACGTACGCGATGAGCGTGATCGTCAGCCGGGCCCTGCCCGACGTGCGCGACGGCCTCAAGCCGTCGCAGCGGCGGATCCTGGTCGCGATGAACGACCTGAACCTGTCCCCCGGTGCCGCCCGGGTGAAGTGCGCCAAGATCTCGGGCGACACCAGCGGCAACTACCATCCGCACGGCGAGAGCGTGATCTATCCCACGCTCGTCCGCATGGCCCAGGAATGGAACATGCGGCACGTCCTGGTGGACAAGAAGGGCAACTTCGACTCGATCGCCGGACTGCCCGCTGCGGCCAGGCGGTACACCGAGGCCCGCCTCTCGCCGATCGCGGCCCTGATGCTCGACGATCTCGATCTCGACACGGTCGACTTCGTGCCGAGCTACGACGAGCGGAACACCGAGCCGGTGGTGCTGCCGAGCCGGTTCCCCAACCTCGTCGTCAACGGGGCCGGCGGCATCGCCGTCGGCATGGCGACGAGCATCCCGCCCCACAACCTGGGCGAGGTCTGCCGGGCGCTCGTGGCCCTGATCGACAACCCCAACGTGTCGCTGGGCGAGCTGCTCGAGATCGTGCCGGGCCCCGACTTCCCGACCGGCGGCATCGTGATGGGCCGCGAGGCCTTGATGCGGGGCTACGTGACGGGCCGGAGCACGATCACGCTCCGGGCCCGGGCCCACGTGGAGGAGTTCGGCAAGAACCGCCACCGGATCGTCGTCACGGAGATCCCCTACCAGCAGACGCGGGACGCGATCGAGGAGAAGATCGCGGAGCTCGTCAACGAGGACCGCATCAAGGGCATCTCGGCGATCCGCAACGAGAGCGACCTGAAGGAGCCCGTGCGGCTGATCCTCGAGCTCAAGCGGGATGCCGACCCCGACGTCGTCCTCAACCAGCTCTACCAGTTCTCGCCGCTGCAGACGTCGTTCTCGCTGATCTTCCTGGCGCTGGTCGACGGTAAGCCGCGGATCCTGTCGTTCAAGGACCTGCTGCAGGAGTTCCTCCGCCACCGCACCACGGTCATCCGCCGCCGCACGCAGCACCTGCTCGCCAAGGCCCGCAGCCGCAAGCACACCCTCGAGGGGCTGCTCGTGGCCCTGGCCAACATCGACGAGGTGATCAAGATCATCCGCTCGTCGAAGTCGCAGGCCGAGGCGAAGCAGCGGCTCTGCGAGCTCGAGGCACCGGCCGCACTTTTGGAGCGGGCCCTGGGGGCCGATGGCTTCGCTGTGCTGCAGGAGGAGCGGGGCGTGGCCGAGGCCTACGGCCTCTCGCCGGTGCAGGCCGATGCGATCCTCCGGCTCACGCTCGGCCAGCTCGTCAACCTCGAGCAGGAGAAGCTCGGCGGCGAGCATCGCGAGCTGCTCGGCAAGATCGGGGAGTTCCGCCGGATCCTGGCGAGCGAGGCCAACATCAAGGCCCTGATCCGCGAGGAGCTCCTGGCCCTCGAGTCGAAGCATGCCGACGAGCGGCGGACCGAGATCAGCGGCGAGGCGGGCGACATCCGCGACATGGCCGAGCTGATCACCGAGGCCACGATGGTGGTCACGATCACCCGGGCGGGCTACGTGAAGCGGACGCCGGCCGACGTCTACCGGGCCCAGCGGCGCGGCGGCAAGGGGCTCAAGGGCGCGAGCACCGACGAGGAGGATCCGATCGAGCACCTGTTCGTGGCCAGCACCCACGACTGGCTGCTCGTGTTCACGACGCTCGGGAAGGTGTTCTCGATGCGGGTCTTCGAGCTGCCCGAGCTGGCCCGCGACGCCAAGGGCCGCGCGCTCGTGAACCTGCTCGAGTTCGAGCCGGGCGAGAAGGTGGCCCAGTGCCGGGCCGTCGGCGGCTTCGAGGATCCCAACCAGTACCTGATGCTGGCCACCCGGGCCGGGATGGTGAAGAAGACGGCGCTCGAGCAGTACCGCCGCCGCCGCACCAAGGGGCTGATCGCCGTCAAGCTCCGCGAGGGTGACGAGCTCGTGGGGGCGGTGATCACCAAGCCGGGCGACGAGCTCGTCCTGGCCACGGCCAAGGGCATGGCGATCCGGTTCCCCGAGTCGGACGCCCGCCCGATGGGGCGCGACACGAGCGGCGTCCGCGGGATCAAGCTCGGCTCGGGCGACCGCCTCGTGGGAATGGTGGTGGCCGATCCCGAGGCCACGCTGCTGACCGTCTGCGAGCAGGGCTACGGCAAGCGGACGCCCTTCGGTGCCGGCACGCCGCTGACCGGCCCCGCGCCCGGCGAGGAGGGGGGCGAGGAGGCCGCTCCCGAGCCGGCCGAGCCTGCGGAGGGCGAGGGGGAGGACGGCCCCAGCGGCATGCGGTATCGGACGCAGCATCGCGGCGGCAAGGGCATCCGCGACATCAAGACCACCGCCCGCAACGGGCAGGTCGTCTCGGTGGTGGCCGTCCGCGACGGCGACCAGGTGCTGATGATGACCGCCCGCGGCAAGATCCAGCGGGTCAACGTGGTCGAGATCCGGCCGATGGGCCGCAACACGCAGGGCGTCCGCATCATGCGGCTCGACGACGGGGATTCGCTCGCCGCCATGGTGACGGTGCCGCCGAGCGAGCAGGAGGAGGCGGACAGCCCGCCGCCGGCCGAGTAGCGAGCGGAGGCGAGGCATGCGGATCGGCGTCGTGGGCACCGGCTATGTGGGCCTCGTGACGGGCACGTGCTTCGCCGACAGCGGCAACACGGTCACCTGCCTCGACATCGATGCGGCCAAGGTCGCCAGACTGAAGCGGGGCGAGGTGCCGATCTACGAGCCGGGCCTCGAGGAGCTCGTCGAGCGGAACGCCCGGGCCGGGCGGCTCCGGTTCACCACCGACACGGCCGAGGCGATCCGCGAGGCGGAGGTGGTGTTTCTGGCGGTGGGCACGCCCCCGAGCGCCGATGGATCCGCCGACCTCTCGGCCCTCTGGAAGGTGGTCGATGCGATCGCGCCCCACCTGCGGCCCGAGGCCGTCGTGGTCACGAAGAGCACGGTCCCGGTGGGCACGTGCGCCGGCATCGAGCGGCGGCTCCGGGAGCGGACGGGCCGCGACTGCCGGGTGGCGAGCAACCCCGAGTTCCTCAAGGAGGGGGCCGCGATCGACGACTTCCAGAAGCCCGACCGGGTGGTGGTGGGGGTGCGGGACGAGGCCGTCGGCGAGATTCTCCGCGGGCTCTATCGTCCCTTCCTCCGCACCGAGAACCCGTTCCTCATGATGAGCCCCGAGAGCTCGGAGATGACGAAGTACGTGGCCAACGCCCTGTTGGCCACGAAGATCTCGTTCATCAACGAGGTGGCGAATCTCTGCGAGCGGATGGAGGCCGACATCGACGACGTCCGCCGCGGCATCGGCCACGACAGCCGGATCGGCTTCGCCTTCCTGTTTCCCGGGGCCGGCTACGGCGGCAGCTGCTTTCCCAAGGACGTGCAGGCGCTCGCCGCGATGGCCCGTGACAAGGGCGTCGCGCCGCGGATCCTGACGGCGGTGCACGAGACCAACCTGGCCCAGAAGCGGGTCTTGGGAGACAAGATCGCCGCCTGGTTCGGCGGCGACCTCGGCGGGCGGCGGATCGCCATCTGGGGCCTCGCCTTCAAGCCCCGCACCGACGACATCCGCGACGCGCCGGCGCTCGACCTCGTCGAGCGGCTCCTGGCGGGCGGGGCGCGGGTCTGCGTGCACGACCCCGAGGCGATGGAGAACGTGCGGGCGATCTACGGCGACCGGCTGACCTACGCCGCGACGCCGCTGGAGGCGCTCGATGGCGCCGAGTGCCTGGCGATCGTGACCGAATGGGGCGACTATCGGCGGCCCGACTTCGACGAGATGGCCCGCCGGCTGAAGTCGCGCACCATCTTCGACGGCCGCAACCTCTATTCCCCCGAGGAAATGCGGGCCCGCGGCTTTTCGTACCACGCGATCGGCAAGGCGCCCGTCTGAACGGCGGGGCGTGGGGTTGACCGATTTCGCGCAGCCGTTTGCCCCGGCGGCGTCATGGGCGGTCAGGGCATGCGTGGTTTGACAGGCAACCGCCGTCGGGTTTCAATCTCGACGTCATTCTTTGCCCTCGCGCATCCCGCGACTCGCGGCAGCGGTCCAGCACGGGGGGCCTCATTCCAGCGGAGTCTTCGATCATCGTGGCACGTCCCTTCTCCCTCCTCGTCACCGCGGCCTCGGTCGCGACGGTGCTCGTTCCCCGCCTGGCGCTCGCCTCCGACGAGGTGACGACGGAGTCGATCTTCGGGGCCTACGGATTTTTCTGGCTGCTGGGGATGGCCGGTGCCTGCCTGGCCCTCTACAAGGCCTGGGACTTCTTCAAGTGGATGGAGGCGCAGTCGCCCGGCACGCCGCGGATGCAGGAGATCGCCGGCTTCGTGCGGACCGGCGCCGACGCCTACCTCCAGCAGCAGTACAAGGTGGTGGGCGGCTTCTTCGTCGCCATCTTCCTGCTCCTGGCGGTGATGGCCTTCGGGCTCAAGGTGCAGAGCGCCTGGGTGCCCTTCGCCTTCATTTCCGGCGGCTTCTTCTCCGGCCTCGCCGGCTGGTTCGGCATGAAGACGGCCACGCTCGCCAGCAACCGCACGGCCGCCGGCGCGGAGCGGAGCCTCAATGACGGCCTCCAGGTGGCCTTCCGCTCCGGGGCGGTGATGGGTCTGACGGTCGTGGGCCTCGGCCTGCTCGACATCATGCTCTGGTTCCTGATCCTGTACTGGATCGTGCCGCTGTTCACCGCGCCCCTCTCACTCGAGGAGATCACCGTCACGATGCTCTGCTTCGGCATGGGGGCGAGCTCGCAGGCTCTCTTCGCCCGCGTCGGTGGCGGTATCTT
>JBJTAA010000128.1:0-2288 GCA_046090525.1 Planctomycetota bacterium | reverse complement strand
CGAGGGATCGCTCGGCGGCGCGGCCTCGCTCACGGCGCACGCGCCCGCCGCGGCCGCGGTCTTCGACGAGGGGGCGATTGGCGGGTGCCTCGACCTCACGGCGGCGTCGCGTCCTGGCGGCCGGCAGGGCATCGACATGTCGCCCGCCGGGACGAGCGCGGTCTTCACGAGCGACAAACTCTCGGGCATCGAAAAGTTTTCCATCCTCGTCTGGTCGCGACAGGCACCGGCCGTCGAGGGGCTGAGCGCGCGGCTGGCCTGGGTCGACCGCGGCTGGGATCTGATCCCGATCGCGCGCGGGTTTTCGCTGCGGCTCGAGCTCGCGGGCAGCGGCTCGTCGTTCGCCTTCCTCCGCTCGACCTTCCGCGATCGCGCGGGTTTTCCCGCCGCCGACGACTGGCGATTCACGGCCGTCACCGTCGGCGGCGGCACGGTGCGCGGCTACCTCGGGGGCCTCCACCGCCCCCCGCTCCTGCTCAGCGAGCAGCGGTACGCCGGCACACTCGCGCCCGCCTGGGGCCCGGTGACGATCGGCAACTTCGCGGGCGGCATTCGCCCCTTCAAGGGCTGGGTGGGCAGGTTTCGGATCTACGGCACTGCGCTGTCCGCCGCGGAGGTCGCCGCGGTCCACGCCGGCGACCTCGCCGCCGCGGCCCGCCGCGGGCCCCACCTGCCGCCGCCGCGGCCGGAGCCCACGCGGCCGCTCGTCTTCAAGCGGTCGGCGATCCCGTTCTCCACCCGCTGGGAGCGGCCGAACGCGCTCGCCACGATGCAATCGTTCCACGCCACCGACTGCCTCTGGGTGTATGGCACCAAGAGCGATTTGGTGCGGGCGGTGCAGGCCGCGGGCATCCGCTACCAGGGCACGCTGAACGGCGTGCAGGGCACCGAAAAAGCGTCTCCCGATCTTTCCATTGCCGGCGACACGACCGGCCGCCACGAGACGTTCGATGGCCAAAAGAACGTGCCGCCCTGGATGGTCACGTTCAAGCCGCCGCACTACACCGGCTGCTGCAACCAGCCGGCCTTCCGCGAGCTGTTTTTCGCGGCCGCGAAGCAGCAGGTGCAGATCGGCGTCGACATGCTGCACGTGGACGACTCGGCCATGAACGCGAGCTGGGTGAAGCATGCCGCCGTCTGCTTCTGCGCGGCCTGCCGGGCAGGGTTTCGCGATTATCTGCACCGGGTCCGGACGCCCGCGGAACTCGCCGCCCTCGGCGTCGACTCGCTCGACGACTTCGACTATCGGCAGCATCTCGAGGCCCACGGCGTTCCCGATGCCGCGACCTACCGGAAGAAGTTTTCCGCTCTGCCGCTCACGCCCGACTTCAGCGCGTTTCAGCTCGAGAGCACGCGGGCGTTCTACCGCGATCTCCGCGCCGTCCTCGACGCCGCGTCGCCGCAGAAGCGCATCGCCCTCTCCGTGAACGAACTCGTGCCCTTCGCGGCCGCCGACGCCAGGATCCTGCACGCCGACCTCGTCGACTTCTACCACGGCGAGGTCTACGACCGGGCGTTCGCGACCAGCCTGGCCGGCAACAAGTCGGCGGAGGCCTTCGGGATGCAGTTCGTCTCCACGCCCGTCCTGCTCGGGCCGGCCGACGGCCTGCGGACGCTCGCCCTGGCCTACGCGACGGGACAGTTGCAGCTCGTGCCCTGGGACATCTTCATGGGATCCGACGCAGCCGGTAGCCTGCCGCGGCACTTCGGCACCCGTGCGGATTTTGGTGCCGCCTACGACCTGATCCACGACCATCCCGAACTGTTCGACGGCGCCGCGAGCATGGCGGAGGTGGGCGTGCTCGTGAACGCCGACGTGGCGACGGCGGCTGAGCTCCAGGCATCGTGCGAGCGGCTCGCCGCCCGGCAGGTGCCCTTCCACCTGATCGCAGTCGCCACGAAGCAGGCGCGCATTCCGCTCCGTGAGGCCGACCTGCGGGCCATCCGGGTGCTCGTGCTCCTGAGCCCGCCGGAGTCGCTCGCAGCCGAAGACCGCGCCGTCCTCGACCGCGTGCTCGCCGACCGGCGGCTGCGGCTGGTAGCCCCCGGCGCCGACCTCGACGCCGTGCTCGCGGCCCGCCGGATGGACATTCTCCGCTGGGAGGGTCCGGACAGGGTGTTCCTCTTTCCGCGAGCGGCCGCGACAGGCCCGATCATCCATGTCGTCAACTGGAACTCATCCGCCGACGGCATGCGGACGGAGGCCTATCGAAACGTGACCGTGGCGCTCCGGCATCCCGACCGCTGGGGGCCGCTCGGCCGGATCACCTACCACCAGCCCGGCGAGC
>JBJTAA010000127.1:0-8827 GCA_046090525.1 Planctomycetota bacterium | reverse complement strand
GGGGGCGCCTTCCTGCTCACCGGCCGGCGGGATTTGCCCACGCTGCTGGCTGGCGCGCTCGTCTCGGCCGTGGCGGCACTCGGCGTGCTCGTGTTCCTGCGGCGGGTCGCCCGCACCCGTGACGACGCGGCCACGGCGATCGTGATCGGCGTATCGTTCGGGGCGGGCCTTGCGCTCGTGGCGGGCATCACCGCCCGTGGCCTGCCAGGCAGCGCGGGCCTCGAGCAGTTCCTGCTCGGCCATACCGCCGCGCTCACGGCCCGCGATGCGGCCCTGCTCGCGGTCGCGTCGCTCGTGGCCGTGCTCGTCGTGGCTCTCGCGCTCAAGGAGGCCGTCCTCGTGGCCTTCGACGCCGCCTTCGCCGCCGCCTGCGGCTGGCCGGTCGCGGTGATCGACGTGGCCCTCGTGGCGCTCGTCGCCTTGATGGTCGTCGTGGGCCTGCCGGCGGCGGGCGCCGTGCTCGTGACGGCGCTCGTGGTGATCCCGCCCGCGGCGGCCCGGCAGTGGACCGATCGTGCGGGCACGATGCTCGTGCTGGCCGGAGTGTTCGGGCTCGTGGCGGCCGTGGCGGGCGTGGCCGCGAGCACGCTGCGCCCGGGGCTGGCGACCGGGCCGCTCGTCGTGCTCGCGGCCGCAGCGATCTGCCTGGTCTCGTTCGTGGCGGCGCCCGAGCGTGGCTGGCTCGCCCGCCGCTGGCAGGAAGCGGCGCGCGCCCGGCTGTGGGCACGGGGTCGCGTGCTCGAGGAGTGCCTGTCGCTCGCCGGGGGCGAGCCTGCCGGAGCCTTCGAGGCGGCCGACGTACAGGGCCGGGCCGGCGGCGACGGGCGCTCCCTGCGGCGGGAGGTGCGCCGCGCCTGGGAGCAGATGGTGCGCGAGGGCGTGATCGAGCCCGCGGCGCGTTCCGAGCCCGGGACCGGGGCCGGGCGATTTCCCACGCGTGGCCGCGGCCGGTGGCGGCTGAGCGGCACCGGACGTGCGGAGGCAGCCGAGCGGCAACGGCGCGTCGCCGCCTGGCGGGCGGTGCTCGATGCGGGCGCGGAGAGTGGCCGCGACGCCCTGACGCTCGATCTGCCGGCGCCCGAGGACGTGCTCGACGCCGGCCTCGTGACGACCGTGATGCCACGGGCCGGCGAAGGGGGCCGCCGATGAGCCCGCCCCTTGGCATCGCCGTGCTGGCCGACGCGAGCCTCGCCCTCCATGGCTGGTCGATGGCGACGGCCGCGGTGGTCTCGGCGTCCTGCGCGCTCGTGGGCACGCTGCTCGTGGTTCGCCGGATGAGCCTGCTCGGCGACGCGATCGCCCACGCCGTGTTGCCGGGGATCGCGGTGGGCGTGCTGGCCGGCGGCCGGCTGGGCGGTCCGCTCGTGATCGCAGGAGCCGTGGCCGCGGCGCTGGCCACCGTCTGGCTCACGCGGGCCCTGCATGCGGCGGTGGGGCTCGCCGAGGACGCGGGGGCCGGGGTCGTGTTCACGACGCTGTTCGCGGCGGGCGTGCTGCTCGTGACGCTCTTCGCCGCGCAGGTCGATCTCGACCCGGAGTGCGTCCTGTTCGGCGTCCTGGAACTGGCCGCCTTCGACCTGGTCTCGATCGGGGGCATGGCCGTGCCGCGGACGCTCGTGTCGGCGGTGGCCGTGCTGGCGCTGGTCGCCTGCGGGCTCATGGCCACCTGGCGGTGGCAGGTGTTCACGGCGTTCGACGCCGCGGCCGCGCGGGCCGTGGGCGTGCCGGTGGCGGCGGTGACGACGCTCTTGCTCGCGGCGACGGCCGTGGCCACGGTGGCTGGCTTCGAGGCGGTGGGCGCGGTGCTCGTGGTGGCGATGCTCGTGGTGCCCGCGGCGACGGCCGAGCTGCTCGTGCACCGGCTGCATCTGGTGGCCGCGGTGGCCGTGGCCCTCGCCGTCTTGGCAGCCTGCCTGGGCTGGCTCCTCGCCTGGCGGTTGAATACGAGCGCGGCCGGCATGATCGCCGTGGTTCTCGGGGCCTTCTATGGCGCGGCCGTGTTCCTCGCCCCAGCCGACGGGCTCGTGGCCCGGGTGGCCGCGCGGATCGCCCTCGCCTGGCGCGTGGGGCGTGAGGACTGGCTCGCGCGGATCTGGCGGGCGCAGGAGGGGGCGGCTGCGGGCTCGCCGGCGGTGCCCCGGCCCCGGCCGAGATCACCGCTCGAGCGACTGGTGGCGGCGTGGCTGCGAGTGACGGGATTGGTCGAGGAGCGGCAGGGCGCGGTGCGGCTCTCCGCGGCCGGGGCCCGTGAGGCGGAGACGGTGGTGCGGTCGCACCGGCTCTGGGAGGCCTGGCTCGGCCGCCACGCGGAGCTGCCGCTCGACCATCTTCATCCGCCGGCCGAGTGGGTGGAGCATCATCTGGGGGCCGCGATGCGGGAGCGCATCGAGGCCGAACTCGCCGCGGGAGCGGCTGACCCGCATGGCCGCGAGATCCCACCAGAGGCGCCCAGGAGTCCGGTCACTCCGTGACCGGATCACACAGGGCGCTGCGTCAGCTCTGACCCGGTTCCGGCGGAACCGGGCTCCTGGGGCGCCGTGACCGGATCACGCATGGCGCTGCGTCGATTCTGAACTGGCTCAGGAGTCCGGTCACTCCGTGACCGGATCACGCTTAACGCTGCGTCTAGTCTGACCCGGTTCCGGAGGAACCGGGCTCCTGGGGGCGGAACCGGGCTCCTTGGGGCCGCTCAGATGTCGGCCACCGGCAGCGCCCGCGGATGCGGGGGCACCTGCCGCGGGGGCGGGTCGCGGCCCTCTTCGAGCCGCCAGAGTTCCCGCTCCTCGTCGCTGGCGTAGTAGGTGAGCCAGGTCGTTTCGTCGCCCTCGAGCGAGGCGCTGCAGTCCCAGTGGACGTAGTTGTCGGGCAGGTCGACCCGCTTGAGCTGCGCCGGGAGGATGTCGCGGCGGATCAGGGCGTAGAGCTCGCGGTCGGAGAGGTGGTCGGTGTGGTCGAGCACGATCCGCTTGGAGTGGAGCCGCTCGATCACTTCCCAGAGCCGCTCCCGGAGCTGCTCGTCGTCGAGCGTGCAGCCCGGCTGCATGGCCAGCGGCGGCTCGAACCAGCGGGCCACGGGGGCCAGGGGCGCGAGCTCCCAGGCGAGCATCGATTCCAGGAACCGGTTCTCCGCCTCGGTCGGCAGTTGGCGGAAGTCGATCTCCCAGACGGCCTCGTCGAGATAGGGTTCGATCGCCGTTCGCAACTCGCCGTTGCGAAGCAGGCAATCGACCTCGTCCGGATCGGGGTGGCGGGCGAGCGGCATGCCGTGCATCAATCCTCGGTCGCGTCCGCGGTCAGGCCGGCACCCGCCGGCGATCTCCCGGGACGCGACTTCGACGATACTCGCCGCCGCGGCTCGATCAACGAACCGCACGCCGGGAAGCGGGCGTTTTTTCAGCGGGCCGACGCTACGACCGCTACGAGCCGACGACTTTTCGCGGCCCGCCCGCACCCCCCCATTTTGCCGCAGCCCCGGAACTTCCCGGGTCAGCCGGCGGCAGGGTTTTCCAGGGCCCCGCCGGCCCCGCAATCGGCCTCGAGGGCGGCGATCTTCGCCACGCGGCGAGCATGGCGACCGCCCTCGAAGGGGGTCTCCAGCCAGGTGCGGACGATCTTCTCCTGCATCTCCGGCCCGAGCATCCCGGCCGAGAGGCAGAGCACGTTGAGATCGTTGTGCCGCCGGCTCATCTCCGCGGTCACCTCGTCGTGGCAGGTGGCGGCCCGCACGCCGGCCACCTTGTTGGCGGCGATCGCCATGCCGACGCCGGTGCAGCAGAGCAGGATGCCCCGATCCACCGAGCCCTCGCTCACCCGCCGGGCGACGTCGGCCGCGATGTCAGGATAGTCCGCCGGCTCCTCGCCGAACGAGCCGCAGTCGACGACCTCGTTGCCCATCCGCTCGAGCAGGCCGGCCAGCCGGCTGCGGGAAGTCACGCCACGGTGGTCGCTGCCGATCGCAATCCGCATGAAACTTCAGTCACTCGGGGGTTCACTGCCGCCGGGCTCGGAAGCCTCCGCCGGCGTCACCCCGAGTGTATCGATTCTGGCCGTCAAATGCTCGTGGATCTGCCGGGCACAGGCGCGGTAGGTCTCCAGGCTGCCGCCGATCGGGTCGATCACGTCCCGCCGGTCCGGCGAGAGCATCGCCACCCGCCCGCCTGCTTCGGGAAACTGCGCCAGCACGGCGGCCCGGTGGGCGGCCGTCATGGTCAGGATCACGTCGGCCTGCCGCACCAGGGATTCGGTGAGCGGCTGGCTCTCATGGCCGCCCAGATCGCCCCCCAACTCCGCCGCCGCCTCCACGGCGTTGCCGCTCGCCGGCCCCCCCGCCCAGGCCGCCAGGCCGGCGCTCGTGACCACGACGCCGTGCCGCTCGAGCTCATCGGGCCTGCATCCGAGCCGTTCGGCCGCCAGCCGGCGGAAGATCGCCTCCGCCATCGGGCTGCGACAGGTGTTGCCCGTGCAGACGAAGAGCACCATCAGGCTCGCCAGCCGCCGCAGCGTCTCCTCCGACACGATCCCCGGCCGCACCACGCGGAAGCCTGCGCCGACCAGCTCGATCGTCGACACCGCCTGGGCGTAGCGCGCCCGGCCGTCGTCGAGCACCAGCGCCAGCGATCCGCCGGCCAAGGCGTTGACCTCCTCGGCCGTCACGAGCGGGCCCTGGGGCGTGGCGGGCTCGGCGAGCATCACCGGCCCGGCGAGCATGCGCATGCAGTCGGAGAGCATGGGATGGCCGGGCACCCGCAGCCGCAGGCGACCTTCCTCCACGAGGGCGCTCCGGGCCGCGTCGGGCAGCCGCCGGACGAGGCTCTCGGGATGGTCGTCGGGCACGATCATCGACACCGGACCGGGCCAGCAGCGGCGGGCCAGGCGGCGGCCCAGCGGCGTGATCCGCGGGGCCCAGTCGAGCGTCTCCTCCGCGCTCTTGAGGGCGAGCGTGAGGGCCGGCTCGCCGCGCCGTTCGACGGCGAGTTCACAGAGACCCGTCACGGCCGCCGCCGCACGGGCGCTGGCGGCGACGACGTAGTCGGTCTCCGTCGGGAAGGCGACGGGCCGCCCCTCCGCGAGGGCCTGCACCGCCCGATGCACGACGTCGCGGAGGTCGTCGGCGCGACGCAGATCGATGACCACGGGCGGCATGCGAGGGGCCGGCGGCGGATGGGGCCGCGGACCAAGGGGTGCGATCCGGCTCACGCCGGCTCAGGCCGCCGGAAGCCTGAAAAATTACCGCTGTTTGCGGCGGCCAGTCAAGGATCGGCGTCTGGGCAAGCGGGGCCGCCGCCGGGGCTCCGCCGCCCGTGTGCAGGGACACTTTTCGGCTTGTGGCGGCCCGCATCGCTCGGCTATTCCTCCGCGGCTTTCGCAGCCGTCCCCCCGGCGCCCTCCCTTGAATCGACCCCCCGTCACCATCGGTCAAAGCCGCGGCCTGTCCGGCCCGGCCGCGTTCTTCCTCGCGCTGGCCTCGAGCTGGACCGTGGTCGCGGCCGCCGATCCGGCCGCCGTGACGCCGCTCCCGCCCGCGCAGGCGACCCCCGGCGCGGCGCGTCCTGCCGACCTCATCGTCGAGGTCCGCATCGAGGGCAACGAGACGACGGAGGTCTCGAAACTGCCGAAGCTCGTGACGCGGGCCGGCCAGGTGTTCGATCCGCAGGCGGTCGAGGAGGACGTGCGGGCCCTGCACCGGTCGCGGAAGTTCGTCGATGTCCACCCCAAGTACGTGCGCGTGGCCGACGGCGTGGTGGTGATCTTCCAGGTGGTCGAGCGGCCGATGCTCCGCTACGTGAAGTACGTCGGCAACGAGCGCATCTCCACCCGCACGCTCCGCAAGAAGTCCGAGATCGACGTGGGCGACTCGATGGATCCCTACGTGGTCGAGGAGGCCCGGCGGCGGATCGAGGGCTACTACCACGAGAAGGGGTACGAGGCGGCCCGCGTGACGACCGTCGAAGGGGGCAAGCCGGGCGACAAGGGGGCGGTGTTCCTGATCGACGAGGGCAGCGCCCGCAAGGCGCTCTGGACGAGCTTCGTGGGCAACACCATCGCCAGCGACGCCCGCCTCCTGACCCAGATCAAGAGCAAGCCGGGCGTGTTCTGGATGCTCGGCGGCGACATCGACCGCGAGGTGATCGACGCCGACGTCGAGGCCCTCACTGCCTACTATCGCAGCCTCGGCTTCTTCCAGGCGAAGGTGGGGCGCGAGGTGCGGGTGGTCCGCGAGGGGATCCGTGACTGGACCTACCTCACGTTCGTGATCAACGAGGGGCCGCGGTACACCGTCCGCAACGTCTCGTTCGTCGGCAACAGCCGGTTCAAGACGGAGTTTCTGGAGCGGGAGCTCGAGCTCAAGGGGGGCGAGTTCTTCAATCAGGCCAAGATGGACAAGGACCTGAACCAGATCCGCGACATCTACGGCGGCCGCGGGTTCGTGTTCGCCGACATCCGGGCCGACCCCCGGTTCCTGGAGGAGCCGGGGCAGCTGGACCTCGTCTACAACGTCAGCGAGGGGCAGCGGTATCGCGTCGGCCAGATCAACATCCGCATCCGGGGCGACCATCCCCACACGCGGCACAGCGTCGTGCTCAACCGCCTCTCGCTGCGGCCCGGCGACATCCTCGACACCCGCAAGCTCCGCGAGGACGAGCGGCGGCTCAAGTCGAGCAGCCTGTTCGCCGCCGACGCGGCCAAGGGGGAGGGCCCGAGGATCACGTTCTCCAAGCCCACGGGCGAGGAGGGCTCCCGCCTGGCCCGCGACCCCGACCAGCCCCCGGGGTTCCGGGGCCAGAGCCCCGACGGCGATGACGACGCCGTGCTCGATCTCGTGCTCGAGGGGCAGTGGCTCGAGCCCGACGGCCAGGCGGGCCAGGGCACAGGCCAGATGGCACAGCCTGCCGCCGACGGCAAGCCGGCCGCGCCGCCGCCGGCCGCCACCGCCGGGCAGCCGGTGTGGCGGGGCCAAAGCCCTGCGTATCCCGCCGCGGTGCCTCAGGCCGCCCAGTGGCAGCCCGCGGCGCCCGTCGCCGCGGCGCCCATCGGCCAGCCGGCCCAAGGCTTCGCCCAGCCGGGCGTTCCCTACCAGCAGCCGCTCTCCCAGCAGCCTCCGCCCGCCGTCGCCGGCGCGGCGCAGGGCGTCCAGCCCTGGGGCGGCCAGCCGCTGGCCCCGCCGGGTCCGGGTGCGGCCGACTATTCGCGGTTCACGGCGCCGCCGCCGAATCCCTACACCGTGCAGCAACAGGTGGCGCCCGGCGGCCAGCCGCCGTCCGCAGGCTTTCCCGCCATGCCCGTGGCCCAGGCCGCCCCGAACCAGCCCCCGGCCTTCCAGCAGCCCGGGGCACTCCCCGACTTCAGCGGCGGCGGCGCCATGGGGGGCATGCCCGTGTTCCCCGGCAACGAGCCCTACGTGATCCTCGACGTCGACGCCGAGGAGACCCAGACCGGCCGGCTCATGATCGGTGCCGGCGTCAACTCCAACGCCGGCCTCGTCGGCAACATCGTCGTCGATGAGCAGAACTTCGACATCCTCCGGCTCCCCCGCAGCTGGGACGACATCAAGAACGGCGTCGCCTTCCGCGGCGCCGGCCAGCGGTTCCGCCTCGAGGCCGCGCCCGGCACGCAGCTGCAGCGCTACATGGCCACCTTCCATGAGCCGTACCTCTTCGACACGCGGATCGGCCTGTCGCTCTCGGCCTCCTACTACACGCGGTACTTCTTCGACTGGGCCGAAGCCCGCACCGGCGGCCGCGTGGGCCTCGGCTACCAGTTCCAGTTCGCCCCCGCCCTGTCGGTGAACGCCGGCTTCCGCGGCGAGAGCGTCGACGTGTTCAATCCAAGCGTGCTGGCCCCGGACGTCGTCAGCATGCTGGGCACCAACGCCGTCTACGGGTTCTCCAGCGGCATCATCCACGACACCCGCGACAGCCCCTTCCTCCCCACGCAGGGGCATCTCGCGACCTTCGAGTTCGAGCAGGTGATCGGCACCTACGTCTACCCCCGCGGCATCCTCGAGGGGCGGCAGTACTTTCTCTTGAACGAGCGGCCCGACGGCTCCGGCCGGCACGTGCTCTCGATCGGCTCGGTGCTCGGCATGAGCGGCCCCGACACGCCCGCCTACGACAACTTCTTCGCCGGCGGCTACAACACGATCCGCGGCTTCACCTTCCGCGGGGCGAGCCCCCGCCAGGCCGCCCCCAACGGCCAGTTGGCGGTCGTGGGCGGTCCCTTCCAGTGGCTCAACACGGTCGAGTACCTGTTTCCGATCACGGCCGACGACACCCTTCGCGGCGTGGTGTTCACCGACTTCGGCACGGTCGAGAGCAACGTCTCCATCAACAACATGCGCGTGGCCCCGGGCTTCGGTCTGCGGATCACGCTCCCGGCGATGGGCCCGGCCCCGATCGCGCTCGACTTCGCCGTGCCGGTGGTCAAGGCGCCCTTCGACAGCGAGCAGCTGTTCAGCTTCTTCGTCGGCTTTGCCCGCTGACCGCGTCGGGAGTCCGGTCACCCAGGAGTCCGGTCACGCCGTGACCGGATCATGCACGGCGTCGCCATGCGTCGCGGGCTCGGGCCTGCCGGTCCCCGTCGCCCGGACGCTCGCTTCGGCCATCCTGGCCTTCGCTCGCTCGATGCTGGCTGCGCTTCGGCATCCTGCCTGCGCTTGCCAGCAACGCCGGCTCCGGGGTACCGGCAGTCCCTCGCAGTCCACCCCCGAGTCCGGTCACCCAGGAGTCCGGTCACGCCGTGACCGGATGGCGCTCGAAGCTGCGTCAACACCGATCCGGATCCGGTTCCGGCGGAACCGGGCTCCTGGGGTTCCGGCGGAACCGGGCTC
>JBJTAA010000126.1:0-8271 GCA_046090525.1 Planctomycetota bacterium | reverse complement strand
ACGCGGCCGAAGTACTTCGTGCCCCCCACCAACCCGCGCACGCCGACCTGGAAGATGTACGGCACGCCCCCGGGGGTCGTCCCGGGCGACTGGCCCAGCTACGCTCCACTTGGATTCGGCGGGTATCGCTTCCCCGCGGTCGGCAACCAGGCATACCGTTAGGGCGACAGCGGGCTCCCGCCGGTCCGGGATCCCGCCCCAGTGCCTGACCGGTCGCCAGAGCTGCTCGAGGTCACCGACTCGGGCCTCTACTGCGCCGCCGGCGACTTCTTCATCGATCCCTGGCGGCGGGTCGAGCGGGCCGTGATCACCCATGCCCACGCCGACCACGCCCGCGCGGGCTGCGGCCGCTACCTCTGCGCCTCCCCCGGCAAGCCGGTGCTGCGCACCCGCATGGGCGCGGCCGCCACGATCGACACGCTCCGCTACGGCGAGCGGACCACGATCGACGGCGTGACGGTGTCGCTGCACCCCGCCGGGCACGTGCTCGGCTCGGCCCAGGTGCGGGTCGAGCATCGCGGCGAGACCTGGGTCGTCACCGGCGACTACAAGCTCCAGGCCGATCCGACCTGCACGGCGTTCGAGCCGGTGCCGTGCGACGTCTTCGTCACCGAGAGCACCTTCGGCCTCCCGGTCTACCGCTGGCCCGACCCGGCCACGGTCGCCGCCGAGATCAACGCCTGGTGGCGGGCCAACCGCGACGCGGGCCGAACGAGCGTGATCCTGGCCTACGCCCTCGGCAAGGCGCAGCGGCTCACCGCCCTCGTCGATCCGGAGATCGGCCCGCTCGTGGCGCACGGCGCGGTCATGAAGCTCGTGGAGGCGTATCGGGCCAGCGGCGTGCACCTGCCCCCGATCGACCGCGTGCCCCCCCGGGCCCGCCGCGTCGGCGGCGGCCGGGCCCTCGTGATCGCGCCGCCGAGCGTGCTCGGGGGCTCCTGGCTGAAAATGTTCGGGGAGACGAGCGTGGCGGTGGCGTCCGGCTGGATGACCGTCCGGGGCGTCCGCCGGCGGCGGGGCGTCGAGAAGGGCTTCGTGGTCTCCGACCACGCCGACTTCCCCGGGCTCTTGGCCGCGGTGGAGGCCTCGCGGGCCCGCCGCGTGCTCGTGACCCATGGCTTCGCCGACGTGATGGCGAGGTTTCTCCGTGAGCGGGGGCTCGACGCCGCACCGCTCGCCACGCGGTTCACCGGGGAAGCGCCCCCCGACGCTGCCGACCCCGAGGACGACGAGACGGACGCGGCTCCATGAAGGACTTCACCGATCTCTACTGGCGGCTCGACGCCACGACGCGGACGCAGGAGAAGCTCGCCGCGCTGGTCGACTTCTTCCGGTCGGCCGCGCCGGCCGACGCGGCCTGCGCGGTGCGCGTGCTCTCTGGCGCCCGCCAGCTGCGGGCCGTCTCCGCGCCCCAGCTGCGGCAGTGGGTCGGGGAGGAGACGGGCCTGCCCGCCTGGCTCGTCGAGGATTCCTACGCCCACGTGGGCGATCTCGCCGAGACGCTCGCGCTTTTGCTGCCCGAGCCCGACGCGCCCGTGGCGGGCGGCCCGCAGTCCGGGCTCGCCGAGACGGTGGCCGAGACGATCCACGCGATCCGCGACGCCGACGAATCCCGCAAGCGGGAGGTGGTCACGGCCACCTGGCGGCGGCTCGCCCCGCGGGAGCGGATCGTGTGGCACAAGCTCCTCACCGGGGGCCTGCGGGTGGGCGTCTCACGGACGCTCGTCGCCCGCGCGCTTGCCGAGGTGGCCGGGGTCGAGCCGGCCGTGATGGCCCACCGGCTGATGGGCGACGACGTGGTCGACGCCGCGGACTTCGCCCGCCTGCTCGCCCCGGAGACCTCCGCCGACGACCGCCGCCCGTATCCGTTCTTTCTGGCTTCGGCGCTCGACCGCACCGATACCGCGAGCGTGGCCGCCGAGTTGGGGACCGCCGCGGACTGGCAGGCGGAGTGGAAGTGGGACGGAATGCGGGCCCAGGTCGTCCGCCGCGGCGGCGACGTCACCGTCTGGAGCCGCGGCGAGGAACTCGTCAACGACGCCTTCCCCGAGATCGTCGCGGCCGCCGCCACGCTCCCGCCGGGCACCGTGCTCGACGGCGAACTCTTGGCGATCGAACGCCTCGGGCCGGCCGCCGGCCTGCGGCTGCAGGGGTTCGCCGCGCTGTCGAAGCGGGCCGGCCGCCGCCAGGTGCCGAAGAAAATCCTGGCCGACATCCCCTGCGTGTTCGTGGCCTACGACCTGCTCGAGGCCGAGGGCGTCGACCGGCGGAGCGAGCCCCTGGCCGAGCGCCGTCGGCGGCTCGAAGCGCTCGTGCCCGGCTGCTTCGGGCTGGCCGTGGAGACCGGCGCCGCCGCCGCCGAGACGCTCTTCCGTTCCCCGCTCGTCACGGCTCCATCATGGGAGGCCCTGGCCGCGAAACGGTCCGAGTCGCGGGCCCGCGGCGTCGAAGGCCTGATGCTCAAGCGGCGGGCGAGCCCCTACGGCACCGGCCGCGTCCGGGGCGACTGGTGGAAGTGGAAGATCGAGCCGCTCGAGATCGACGCGGTGCTCCTCTACGCCCAGGCCGGCCACGGCCGGCGTGCCGGCCTGCACAGCGACTACACGCTCGGGGTCTGGGACGGCGACCGGCTGGTGACGATCGCCAAGGCCTACTCGGGGCTCACCGACGCCGAGATCGTGGAAATCGACCGGATCGTGCGGGCCACCACGGTGGAGCGGCACGGCCCGGTGCGGATCTGCTCGCCCACGCTGGTGATGCAGCTCGCCTTCGAGGGCATCTCGGCCTCCACGCGGCACAAGTCGGGCGTCGCGGTGCGGTTCCCGCGGATCGTCCGCTGGCGGCGTGACAAGACGCCCCCCGAGGCCGGCACGCTCGCCGACCTGAAGCGGATGCTTGCCCAGTTTTCGTGACCGGCAGCCGTCTCCGGCAGGCCCGCCCGCCGCTTGCCCAGCTTGCCCGGCCGCCTGGCGCGGTCGCAACGATCGTCATGCAGGCTGCGGAAAGTGCCGAAAAACGGGATGCGCGGAGGCGTGCCTTCCGCGGTGATGGCACCGGCACGAAGGGGGTGGGCGATGCGGGACAGGTGGCAGCGGGCGTGGCGGGTTCTCGCGGCGGCGGCGCTGGCGATGCTGATCGGGGCCGGCTTGCGGGCGGCCGTCGGTGACGAACTGCCGCCGGTCGTGGTCGGCGGCGGGGATCCCGTGGTCGGCGAGTTCGGCGAGATCATCGTCGACGGACCGGCCACCGAGTCGATCATCGTCGGGGACCCGCCCGTCGAGACGTTCGGCGAGGTGGTCGACGAGGTGCCGGAGGCCGGCCTCGAGACCTGCACGGGCTGCACCCCGAAGGGCTGCAGCGGCGGCTGCGGCGGCGGTGCCGGCGGGGCCGTCGGCCCCGGGGAAACCTACTGGATCTTCGACGTCGTCTTCCTGCAGCGCGACAACCAGTCGACCGACCAGATCCTGGCGAGCATTCCACCCAACGCGCTCATCACCAGCGGCGAGCCGCAGTTCGCCGTCCAGCCCGGCATCCGCCTCTATCGCGGCGCGATCGACGACTGCGGTCGCGGCTGGGAGGTCGGCTACCTCGGCGTCTGGAACATGTTCGCCGACCTCGACGAAGGGGGCAACGCCGACATCAACGCGGCCGACCCGCTCGGCCTGCTCGTGGACGGCTTCGACGGCCGCTCGCTGGCCCGGGCCACCTACCTCTCCACGCTCAACACCGCGGAGTTCAACCTGCTCTCGCGGAGCTGCCACCGGGGCTACTCGCGGGTCTCGGCGTATCCGTGGGAGCGATGCGGCAACTACCGCCGGGGCACCTTCGACTGGCTGGCCGGCTTCCGCTGGGCCGGCCTCGACGAGGCGGCCGGCCTCACGCTCTCGGGAGGCGACTACGCCACGCCGAGTTCCTACAACGTCCGCAGCACGACGAACTTCTTCGGCGCCCAACTCGGCGGCCGCGGCCGGATGGAGTGGGACCGCTGGGCGATCGACGGCTGGGCGAAGGCGGCGCTCGCGGGCACGGCGCTATCGCAGTCGGCCGACCCGATCTTCTCGCTGGCGAGCCCCGACGAGCCCTGGCGGCCCGCCCGCTCGGCCACCGAGGGGGGCGTGGGCTTCATCGGCGACATCAACGTCAACCTCTCCTACCGCCTGAACGACGTCTGGCGGCTGCGGACGGGCTACAACTTCCTCTGGCTCTCGGGCGTGGCCCTGGCCCCGAACCAGTTCGACTTCGGCGGCCCCGCCGGCGGCACGGGCCTCAACGGCGGCGCCGGCGTGTTCCTGCACGGCGCCAACCTCGGCCTCGAAGCGGCCTGGTAGCCGCGCTGCTACGTCGTCGACAGCAGCTCGACCTCGAACACGAGCGTCGAGTTGGCGGGGATGCCCGGGCGGGCGGTGGAGCCGTAGGCC
This sequence comes from Planctomycetota bacterium, assembly GCA_046090525.1. Taxonomy (GTDB): domain Bacteria; phylum Planctomycetota; class Planctomycetia; order Pirellulales; family UBA1268; genus QWPN01. The sequence continues at coordinate 3,853 of JBJTAA010000126.1, read as the reverse complement.
AGGTTGGCGGGGATCACGAGCTGCCGACGCCCGCCCACCCGCATGCTGGCCAGGCCCTCCGTCCAGCCGGCGATCACCTGGTTGAGGCCGAAACTCGTGCCGTTGTTGCCGTCGAAGCGGGTGCCGTTGAGCAGCCGTCCCTCGTAGTTGACGCGGACGGTGGCCGTCGACGACGACGGCCGGTCGCCCGTGCCCACGACGATGTCGCGATACTGCAGGCCCGAGGCCGTGGTCACGAGCACGCCCGGGATCGCGGTCGGCAGCGCGGCGGCCAGCACGCTCGCCCCGGCCGAACCGCCGAGCGGGCCGCTGAGCACGTTCGCGAAGCTGAGCGTCCTGACGCCCTGGCCCAGGCGGCTCACGAGCAGGGAGTCGGCGCGGCCATCGCCATCGGTGTCGATGCCGGAGGCGTGCACCGGTGCCGCCGAGCGGCCGAGCGACGAGAAGGCCGTCAGCCGATGCGTCCGGTCGTTCGCGGCGCTGGCGACGGTGCCGTCGTAGACCTCGACCACGCCGTCGCCCCGCCGGCCGGCCGCGGCGATGATCTCGGGCTGGATGTCGGCGTCGACCCGGGCGGTGCTGACGGAGACGCCGCCGAGGAAGCCACCCCCGAATGGACGGATCGTGTCGACGACCCGAGGCGTCGCGGTCGACACGTCGTAGACACGGATGGTGGCCGCCGTGGTCGGGCCGCTGCCCACCACCACCTCGTCGCGGGCGTCGGGCACCGTGGCGGCCGTGGCCGTGCCGTTGCTGAACGAGCCGAAGTCACCAGCCGCCACGGTCGCGCCTCCCTGGAAGCCGGGGCCGAAGGGGCGAATGACGCGGAAGGGCGTCGCGGCGATCGGGTCGGCCGCCGCCTCGGAGCGGAAGATCCGCACCTCGCCGTCGCCCGAAGCCTTGGCGGCGATGATGTCGTCGCGGCCGTCACCGTCCACGTCACCCACCGCGAGGTTCACCCCGCCCCGCCAGCCGGCACCGAAGGGGAGCGTGCGATACTCGACGCGCTCCGTGCCGTCGGTCGTGAACACGCGGATCTCGCCCTGCCGGCCCGCGCCCGAGGCGCTCACGATCTCGGAGCGGCCGTCGCCGTCGAGGTCGCCGAGAACGGTCTGCACACCACCGCGGAAGCCGGACTCGAAGGCCGCGAACTGGCCGAGCGGCGCCTGGGTCACCGGATCGATCACGCGGACGAGCGGGCTGCTGCCGAGGCCGCCGGCCTCACTGACCGCCACCACGCGGGGCGCGAAGGCGAGCGTCTTGGAAGCGGCATTGTTGGCAGGGTTGGCGTCGCCGGCGGCCGAGATGCCCACCGACGTCACGAGGCTCCCGAAGGCCGCGGCCGAGGTGCCGCCCAGGACCGTGAAGGTGGCCGAGCCACCGGCGGGGAGCGAGAGTTCGGTGTCGAGCGTGTCGAAGCCGTTGGCCGGCCCGGTCGCGCCGCCGGCGTAGGCGGCCGTCCAGCTGATGCGGTCGAGCTGGGATGCGAAGTCGGTCTCGAGCAGCGCGCTCGAGGCGGTCGTGTCGCCGAGATTGCGGGCCACGATCGTGTAGGTGACCTGCGAGCCGGGCATGTACCAGACATGGCCGCTCGTGATCTCGACGGCCACGTCGGCCGCCAGCAGCACCTTCCGCTCGAGGGGCTCGAGCCCCATCCGCCCGGTATCGAGCCGCTCCAGGCTGCCCGGACGCGGGCGGGCGGTGCGGCGCCGGGACGAGGAACGCTGACGACGGGGGAAGGGCCAGGCCATGGGATTCGGCTCCGTGGGACGGATGCTGTACGTTGAAACCTAGTTCAGGGTTTGGACGGGGTCCATTTTTCGGTTGTTTTCGCGGTTTCGCCGGCCCGGGCGGCCCGGACGGCCCGGCCAGGGGCCGGCCCCTCGGCTAGGCTGCCGGCATGGCCACGACGTCCCGCAAGTCCACCCGTCGCCCCCCGGCCGAGCCGGAGGGCATCGACGCGCTCGTCGGCCGGTTTCACGACTGGTTCGCCGCCCGCGGCTGGGCACCCTTCGCGTTTCAGGAGCAGGTCTGGCGGGCGATGCACGAGGGTGCGAGCGGCCTCCTGCACGCCCCCACGGGCACGGGCAAGACGCTCGCCGCCTGGCTGGGGGCGGTGGCCCGGCTGGTGGCCGCCCGCGGGTCGGATCACGAACCTGCCGGCGGCCTGCGGGTCGTCTGGATCACGCCGCTTCGCGCCCTCGCCGCCGACACCGTCGCCGCCCTCGAGGAGCCGCTCGGCGCCCTCCGGCCGCTCACCAAGGGCCTGGCGGTCGGCATCCGCACCGGCGACACGTCGCAGGCCGACCGCCGCCGCCTCCGTGACAACTGGCCGACGGCGCTCGTCACCACGCCCGAGACGCTCTCCATCCTGCTCTCGCTCGAGACCGCCCACGAGATCTTCGCCGCGCTCGACACGGTGGTCGTGGACGAATGGCACGAGCTCCTCTCGACGAAGCGCGGCGTGCAGACGGAGCTGGCGCTCGCGCGGCTCAGGGCGCTGCGGCCGCAGCTCGTCAGCTGGGGCCTCTCGGCGACGCTCGCCAATCTCGGCGAGGCGACGGCGGCGCTCGTCGGCCCGGCGGCGGCCGGGGCCGCGCGGCTCGTCTCGGCCGCGATCCCGCGGCAACTCGAGATCGAGACCCTGATCCCGGAGCCGATGGAACGCTTCCCCTGGGCCGGCCACATGGGGATGCGGCTCCTGCCGCAGGTCGTGGCCGCGATCGACCGCGCCGACACGTCGCTCGTGTTCACCAACACCCGCTCGCAGGCCGAGCGCTGGTACGACGCCATCCGTCAGGCCCGCCCCGACTGGAGGCACGTGATCGCCCTCCACCACGGCTCGGTGGACCGCGACCTCCGCGCCGCCGCGGAGCGCGGCCTGAAGCGGGGCCGGATGAAGTGCGTGGTGGCGACGTCGAGCCTCGATCTGGGCGTCGACTTCGGGCCGGTCGACCAGGTCTTCCAGGTCGGCAGCCCCAAGGGCATCGCCCGGCTCCTCCAGCGGGCCGGCCGCAGCGGCCACGCGCCCGGCGCCACCGGCAAGCTCGTCTGCGTGCCCACCCATGCGCTCGAGTTGATCGAGTGCGCCGCCGCCCGCGCGGCCGCCACCAGCGGCACCGTCGAGGCGCGGCCGCCGCTCGCCGCCGCGCTCGACTGCCTCGCCCAGCACATCGTGACCGTCGCCTGCAGCGGCGGCTTCCGCGAGGCGGAGCTCCGGGCCGAGGTGACCTCCACGCGCGCCTTCGCCGGCCTCGACGACGCCTCCTGGCGCTGGGCGATGGACTTCGCGGCCCGCGGCGGGCCGGCGCTCGCCGCCTATCCCGACTTCGCCCGGATCAAGGAACGCTTCGGCCGCTGGTACGTCGCGAGCCCGGCGATCGCCCGCAAGCATCGGATGGGCATCGGCACGATCGCGGGCGACGCGACCGTGGAGGTCAAGTGGCTGCGGGGGGGCCGCCTGGGCACGGTCGAGGAGTCGTTCATCTCGCGGCTCAAGGAGGGCGAACGGTTCCTGTTCGCCGGCCGGCCGCTCGTGCTCTTCCGCTTCGACGGCCTCACCGCCTGGGTGAAGCGGTCGCGGTCGCCGGCCCCGCTGCAGGTGCCCCGCTGGAACGGCGGCCGGATGCCGCTCACCACGCTGCTCTCCGACGCCGTGCTCGACCTCGTCCGCGACGCCACCCGGCCCGGGGCCCGGGTGGCCCGCGAGGTCGAGGCCGTCCTGCCGCTGCTCGAGATCCAGGCCCGCTGGAGCCGGCTGCCCGACCGCGACACGCTGCTCATCGAGCGCTGGCGGGGCCGCGACGGTGAGCACGCCTTCGTGTTCCCGTTCGCCGGCCGGCTGGTTCACGAG
>JBJTAA010000125.1:0-3731 GCA_046090525.1 Planctomycetota bacterium | reverse complement strand
GACCGTCGCCGAGGTGGTCGACGCCGATCCCGTGCGGCAGCACGAGCGGGCCGTGGAGCTCGCGGCGGCCACGCCGGGAGCGCGGGTCGAGGAGCGGGGCGTGCTCCACCAGCTGGCCGACCCCAACCTCTGGCTCGCCGCCGCCGGGCAGATCTTCTTCTCGCTCTCGGTCGGCTTCGGCGTGATCCTCGTCTACGCGAGCTACATGGGGCCGAAGGACGACCTCGTGCTCAGCGGCCTCACGGCCAGCGCCACCAACGAGTTCTGCGAGGTGGCCCTCGGCGGCCTGATCACGCTGCCGGCGGCGGTGGCCTTCCTGGGCGTGGCGGGCGTGGCGGGGCAGGGCACGTTCGGCCTCGGCTTCAACGTGCTGCCGATGGTGTTCAGCGCGATGCCGGCGGGAAGCTTCTTCGGGGCGGTGTTCTTCTTCGTGCTCTTCATCGCCGCCCTCACCAGTTCGCTGTCGATGCTCCAGCCGGGCATCGCGCTCTTGGAGGAGTCGCTCGGCATCGGCCGCAAGGGGTCGGTGGGTCTCCTGGGCACGCTGACGGCGTTCGGCACCGGCTTCGTCTGCTGGTTCACCAAGGATCTCAAGGCCCTCGACACGCTCGACTTCTGGGTGGGCACCTTCCTGATCTTCACGCTGGCGACGATCCAGATCATCCTCTTCGGCTGGGCCTTCGGCATCGACCGGGGCTGGGAGGAACTCCATCGGGGGGCGGCCTTCCGGGTGCCGCGGTTCTTCCGGCCGGTGTTCACCTACGTCTGCCCGGCCTTCCTGCTGGCGATCTTCGGGATGTGGCTGCTGAAGAACGTGGTCGGCTGGGATCCCGTCTCCGGGCAGGCCGCGCCGAGCCCCTACGTGGCCGACCTCGTGGAGCGGGGGAGCCCCGTCGCCTGGATGAGCGTGATCCTGGTGGTGATCGTGGCGGCGGGCCTGGCCTTCACGATCGCCAGTTCCAAGCGGTATCCCGACGACCTTCCCGCCTGAGGCGTTTTCCATGCAGCCCGCCGGCCTGTTCGTGATGATCGCCTCGGTCGGCACCGTGACGGCGCTCTTCGCCTGGTGCATCTGGCAGGTGCTCGCGCAGCCTCCCGAGGAGATCGAGCGGCTGGGGGGCGTGGAGTTCGACACGCCCGACGCGGAGCAGGGCTGACGAGCGGCCGCCGTCCACGGCCCGCCGGCGGGGGCTTCTCCGGAGCGAAGCGATGGCACACCTCGTGATCGTGGTGACGGCCCTCGTCGCCTCCGGGCTCACCTTCTTCTCGGGCTTCGGCCTGGGCACGCTCCTGCTGCCGGCCTTCTCGCTGTTCGTGCCGGTGGATCAGGCGGTGGCCATGACGGCCGTGGTCCACCTCCTCAACAGCCTCTTCAAGGTGGCCCTCGTGGGCCGGCAGGCCGATCGGGCCGTCATCCTGCGGTTCGGCCTGCCGGCGCTGCTGGCGGCCCTCGTCGGGGCCTGGCTCCTGGGGCGGCTCTCCGCGGCCGAGCCGCTCCTCGCCTACCAGGCGTTCGGCCGGTCGTTCGAGGTGCTGCCCGTGAAGCTCGCGATCGGGGTGCTCTTGGCGGGGTTCGCGGCGCTCGAGGTGCTGCCCTGGTTTCGCGGCCTCGCCTTCCCGCCTGCCTGGATGCCGCTCGGGGGCGCCCTGAGCGGATTCTTCGGGGGCCTGTCGGGGATGCAGGGGGCGCTGAGGGCGGCATTTCTCGCGCGGGCCGGGCTGTCGGCGGAGGCGTTCGTGGCGACGAGCGCCGTGATCGCCTGTCTGGTCGACGTCTCGCGGCTGGGTGTCTACGCCGCGGCGGTCGCGGCGGTCGGTCAGGAGCTCGACTGGCCGCTCGTGGCCACGGCGGTGGCCGCGGCGCTCGTGGGGGCCGTCGTCGGGAAGCAATTTCTGGCCGGCATGACGATGGAGACCGTGCGCAAGATCGTGGCGGGGCTCTTGATGCTCGTGGCGACCGGGCTCGCGAGCGGGGCGCTGTGAGGCCGCGCGGTGGACGGGCGATGCACCGGAGGAGCCCGCATCCCGAAGCAGGATCGCTGCTCCTCCGGCCCAGACCCGTCTGGCCCCGCGTTTACGCGGGTTGTGTGGGCAGGGGCTGGTCCTAGATTGGTGTGCGACAGCATCGCCTTGCGTGAGAAGGTCGGAATGAACATCGGATCGTGCAGTCGCTCGCTGCGGAGGCGGGGCCTCTGGCTCGCGGTGCTCGCGCTTGGTTGCGTGCCCGGTGGCCTGCTGGGGGACGAGCGCCGGGTGGCGTTCCCCGGCGCCGAGGGTTTCGGCGCATTCGCCCGGGGTGGACGCGGCGGGGACGTCTATCGTGTGACCACCCTCGAGGATTCGGGCCCCGGCTCGTTGCGGGACGGGATCGCCACCGCCTCCGGCCCCCGCACGGTCGTGTTCGAGGTCTCGGGGACGATCGAGCTCGGCTCGCCCCTCGTCGTCAGGCGGCCGTTCCTCACCATCGCCGGCCAGACCGCGCCCGGCGATGGCATCGCGCTCAAGGGGTGGGGCTTGGAGATCAGGGGCACGCACGACGTGATCGTGCGGTTCATCAGGCTCCGCCCCGGAGACGCCGCCTGCAAGCAGGGGTTCCACGGCGACTGCCTGACGGTTCGCGACGCCACGGACGTCATGATCGACCACGTCTCCATGTCCTGGAGCGTCGACGAGGCCGTCTCCATCCGCGGGAGCGACCGGATCACGCTCCAGTGGTGCTTCATCACCGAGAGCCTCGACGCATCCTGCCACCCAGACGGCCCGCACAGCTGCGGCTCGCTGCTGGGCCCCAATCCGCACGGAGCGCTCACCATCCATCACTGCCTCTTCGCGCACCACGTGCGGCGCAGCCCAAAGCCGACCAGTTCGGGGGGCACGATGCGGTTTCAGTTCGAAAACAACGTGGTCTACGACTGGCGCGACATCGCCGGGTATACGAACACGGCGGAGTATGGCGAGGATCTGCTCGTGCGCTACGTGGGCAACTATGTGATCGCGGGCCCGTCGACCCGCGTGGATCCGTCCAGCACCATCGAGGGGCGGGGCGAGCGTGGCCCGGCGGGGATCCACGAGGTCGCGTTCCGGGGAGAGAGCCCCGACGTGAGGATCTACCAGGCGGGAAACGTGATCGACTCGAACCGGGACAAGGTCAGGAACGGACGCGACACCGGCTGGGGCATGTTCGCGGGGAGTTACAGGCGGCTGGAGACGCTCGCCGACTTTCCGGAGCTGCGCACCAGCGATGCCGAGACGGCCTGCGCCGAGGTGCTGGCGGGGGCAGGCGCGTCGCGGAGTCGCGATGCCGCGGATCGACGGCTGGCCCGGCAGGTGGGCGACCAGACCGGCGGCATCATCGATTCCCCGGCCGACGTGGGCGGCTGGCCCGTGCTCGGGCCCGCGCCCGCGCCGGCCGATGCAGACCACGACGGCATGGCCGACGAGTGGGAGCGGCTGCACGGCCTGAACCCCGGGAATCCCGCCGACTGCAACGCCGACATCGAGCGAAACGGTTCCACCGCCCTCGAGAAATACATCGACTCCCTCGTGCGGTGAGCGGCGGTCGCTGGGCCCGGCCGCACGTCGATCGCTCAGGCCCGCAGCCACTCGTCGCGGTGCCGGGCGACGAAGTCGTCGTCGCTGAGGTGCGGGTAGGCGCGATACACGCGGTCGATCTCGGCGGCCTGCCCCGGCCCGAGTGTTTCCCGCTCGTCGAGGCACCAGATGCCTGCGAG
>JBJTAA010000124.1:0-15346 GCA_046090525.1 Planctomycetota bacterium | reverse complement strand
GAGGGAAAGCTCGACCACGAAAAGAGGGGAGGGGGGGGGGGGGGGTAGAAACACACCGTCCGAGAGCCTGGCGCGTCCATCCCCGGGCCAAGACCAGCGATGGGGGAGATGGATCTCACGGGATGGAGGGCAGCCGAGCCGCGGAACCGCCCCTCTCTCCAACGTCCGATAATGTCTCTTATGTCCGGATCCAGCCCCCTGTGTTCGGGCCTTTTTTTCTGCGGCCGAACGCTCGTCACGCTGGGCCGCCATGCCCCGCCCTCGCCGCCGGCCCGCCGCTGCCGCTCCCGGGCCACGAATCCATCCGGACGAGCGCATCGAGTGGACCTGGTGGGCGATCGCTGCGCGAGTCGTCAGCGGATTGGAAGCGGCGTCTGAGCGCCGACCGGGAACTGTCCCGGTGCGGCCTGCTGGAACGCCGGCCGATTCGAAAACCCGCTCGCCGTGGGCCGGGACGGTTGTGCGGGCGCCGCCGGATGGCCGGCCGGCAATGGAGTCCAACCCGGAATCCCGCCGCCGGCGGGCTGGGCCGCGAATCCGGCCGAGCCCCCCTGCCCCTCGGGTCCGGCGCCGGTCCAGGCGGCCGCCGAGCGGACCCCCTCCCACATCGCCTCGAGCGGCGAGGTGGTCGGTCGGCCCGCCGCTGCCTGCGGGTTGCCGGCGGGCTTGCGGAGTTCGTCCTCGAAGCGGTCGACGAACGGCTTCATGGTCTCGACGACGTCGGGGGGCAGGATCTGGTCGGCGCGCACGATCAGTTCGGCGACCAGCCGACCGCTCTTGCTGCCGACGATCTGCTCGCGATAGCCGGGGGCCAGCGTGACGGCGAAGAACGTCACCACCACGCACAAGAGGACGCCCTTGGCCAGCCCGAGCAAGAGCCCCAGCTGGTGGTCGAACGACGAGAGCTGGACCGTCTTGATCAGGCCCGAAATGACGCTGAAGACGAGCCAGACCGCCAGCGACGTCGCCACGTAGAGGGCGAGCATCGCCACCAGGCGGTTCCAGGGCGCCTGGCTCCCGAAAAACGGGGCCAAGGGGCCGCCGAATCGGAGGGCCACCGCCGCACTCGCCCCGATGCCCGCGATCCAGGCGATCTGCCAGACCATGCCCTTGAAATAGCCGAGCACCGCGGCCGCCGCGAGGATGCCGAGCATCACGAGGTCGTAGCCTTCGATCGCCATCGTTCGAGACGCCTCCAGAGGGCCGCCGGGCAGGGCGGGGCGGGAGTGTAGGCGCGGGCCACGGGGTAGGCGAAGCCCAGATGAAGGCCGGACAACCCAGACTCCGGGCACAGTCCGAACGAGCGAACCAAGGCCCCTGCGTTCCCCAGGGTCCGCAGGCCGCTCATCTTCTCTGGTCACGCTGCCGCTCCAGATCGCGCAGTCGCTTCATCTTCACGAGATGGGGCGTTGGCGGTCGAGCTCGAAAGGCATTCCGGGCGACCGCTCCGTTCCGGCAGTGCGGTGCGGCAAGCGCGGCCGAACGTGACGAGCAAGGCCGCGACTGACGATAGAGACGGTGCGTCTGTCCGGTTCGGGAGCCCGTGGCCCAGACCGGCCGGAGGCGGTGTTGGCAGGGCCGGGAGGGAATCCGGCCTGCACGACACCGCGCAGGGGATCGTTCGCTCGTGCCCGGATTCCGCGTGCACATCACCGGTTCGTCGATCGTGGGCGCCGGCTACGGCCTGGCTGCCTGGTACGTCGGCGACATGCCCCCGATGACCTGCGCGCTCGGTGGCGGCCTGTGCGCCGTGGCCGGGATGATGCCCGACCTCGACAGCGGCCCTGGAATCCCGCTGCGGGAGAGCGTCGCCTTCGCCGCCGCGGTCGTGCCGCTGATGATGATCCACCGGCTGCAGCACGCGGGGCTGCCCCTCGAGGCGATCATCCTGGTGGGGGCCGCGCTCTACCTCGCCATCCGGTTCGGGCTGTCGTGGCTGCTCACGAACTATTCCACGCACCGCGGCATGTTCCACAGCCTGCCGGCGGCGGCGATCGCCGGCCAGATCACCTTCCTGGCCTTCGCCGCGGAGGAGCCGCTGCGTCGCTACTTCGTCTCGAGCGCCGTCGTCCTCGGGTTCCTCTCCCACCTGATCCTGGACGAGATCTGGAGCGTGAAGCTCGGCATGTTCGGGCCGAAGTTCAAGAAGTCGTTCGGCACCGCCCTGAAGTTCCACGGCCCGGTCCTGTGGTCGAACCTCGTCGCCTATGCGATGGCGATTGCGCTGGGATTGGTGGCGGCCGGAGACGCCGCCCGGACGGAAAAGATCCACACCGTCCGGCAGCAGATGGAGCAGGCTGCCCGGCCGGTCCCGCAGTACCAGTACCCGCAGTGGCAGTATCGGCGATGATCGGCGGGGCCGACGGGCCCCTGAAACGACCACCCTCCTTGCCGTCGGGCGGTGAGCACGGGATCATGGCTCGGCCTGCCACCCCTCCGGGCCACCGATGACCCCGCTCGCGGCCACCCTGCTTCCCGATCTCCCCGCCGCGGCGTCGCTGGCGGTGTACCTGCTGTTGATCGCGGCGGCGGCGGTGGCGGGCGGCTCGTCGGTGGCGCTGCTGAAGCTCGGCCATCGCACGACCCAGGTCTTGCTGTCGTTCACCGGCGGCGTGCTCTTGGGCGTGGGGCTGCTGCACCTGCTCCCCCACGCGGCCGCCGAACTCGGCGGCGACGTCGATGCCACGATGGGCTGGGCGCTCGCGGGCTTTTTCGTGATGTTCCTGCTCGAGCGGGCCTTTCACGGCCATGCCCATCACGCCGCCGAGTCGGGCTGCGACCACGATCACGCCGAACCCGCCCACCACCATCATCACCACCACGGCGGCCGCCGCGGCCCCTGGGCCTGGTGCGGCGCCTTCGCGGGGCTCGCCCTCCACAGCCTGGCCGACGGCGCCGCCCTCGCGGCGTCGGTGGGGGCCGAGGCCGCCCACGGGGCCGGGCCCCTGGCGGGCGTGGCCACGTTCCTCGCGATCCTGCTGCATAAGCCGCTCGACGCCGCGATCATCGCGACGCTCATGGCCGAGGCCGGGGCATCCCGGGGACTGCGTCTGGGCGTCAACCTCGCCTACGCGGCCGTGGTGCCACTCGGGGCCGTCGGCTTCCTGGCGAGCCTGCCGCTCTTCGGTGGCCATCAGGAAGCGGTGTTGGGCGTGGCTTTGGCCGTGGCCGGCGGGGCGTTCGTGTGCATCGCCGCCGCCGACCTCCTGCCGGAGGTCCAGTTCCATGCCCACGACCGCGTGCTCCTGACGACCGCGCTGGTGCTGGGGCTGGCCCTGGCCTGGGCGATCACGGCCGCGGAACGCTCGTCGCATGCCCACACGCTGCATGGGCATGGCTCGGGGCATGACCGTGCCCCGGCCGGGCAGACCGACTGACCGGCTCAGGCTTCGACATCGAGCCCGCGGGCGGCCCGTTCCCGGCGGACGGCGGCCATCACCTCGCCGATGAGCTCGTGTTGGCCGCGAATCGGCTGCAGCTGTGACTGGAAGCACCAGGCGATCACCGCCGCCAGGCCGATGCCCCCGACCAGGTGCCAGGTGACCCACTCGCGGCTCCGGTCGGCCATGCCCCCGCCCGGGTCAGCCGCCCCGCCGAGGGCCACGATGCCCACCATCGACAGCATGCCGATCACGGCGAAGGGAAATGCCGACCGCTTGAGCCGCTTGCTCGCCTCCACGAGCGCCGCATCGAGCCGGTAGGTCTCCACCACTTCCCGGCACCAGCGGCCCGTGCCGATGAAGTAGGTCACGGACACGCTGTTCACGAGCAGCACGACCAGGGCCGTGAACATGCCGGAGAGCCGGTGCACGGTGCCCCAGCGGAGGACGGCCGGATCGGTGGTGTCGTGCAGGTCACCGATCCAGAGGCCCAAGCCGGCCGTGGCCGCGAGCAGCGCGACGGCAAACAGGGCGGCGCGGGCGAAGGTCCTCTCCATGGCGGTGACGTTCCGGGGCGGCGGGGTGCGGGGCTCGAGGTGGCCTTGGGTACGGGCCTGGGCAAAGTCACCCATTTATAGGCTCCGCGGGAGATTTTGAGAGTCGCGGCGAGCGGGCCCTATGATGCGGTGGTGTCGACGACGCGAAACGCCGCCGAGAACGTCCCCCTCGTCCTGCTCACGTGCGGCGATCCCGCCGGGATCGGGCCGGAGATCGTGGCGACGGCCTGGGCTGCCGCCCCGCACGATCGGGCGCGGCTGCGGGTCGTGGCCGACGCGGGCCTCTTCGAAGCGGTGCTGCGCCGGCGGCGGCTCGCCGCGCCGCCCATCCGGCCGGTCGGCCTCGACGATCCGCGGCCCTCGCGGCCGGCCGAGTTGCTCGTGGTCGAGCCGCCGGCCGCCGGCGGAGATCCCGCCGCGGTTCCCGATGCGGCCATCTCCGCGGCCGGTGGCCGCGCGGCGGCGCAGGCCGTCGAGATCGCCGCCGCCGCGGTGCTCGCCGGCAAGGCCGCGGCGATCGTGACCGGGCCGCTCAACAAGGAGGCCCTCCACGCGGCAGGCTACGACGTGCCCGGCCACACGGAACTGCTCGCCCGGGCGTGCGGCCTGGCGGACGACGCGGCCTCGATGATGCTCTGGCTGCCGTCCGCCGCTGGCGGCTCGGCTGGACTGGGCGTCGTCCACGTCACGCTCCACGAGCCGCTCCATGCCGCGCTTGCACGGCTCTCGGCCGCGGGCATCGAAGCGGCGGGCCGCCGGCTCCAGGCGGTGCTCGAGCGGCTGCTCGGGCGCCGGCCCCGAATCGCCGTTGCCGCCCTCAATCCGCACGGCGGCGAAGGGGGCCTGTTCGGCGACGAGGAATCGAGGCTGGTCGCGCCGGCCGTGCGGTCGCTCGTGGCGGCCGACATCGACGCCGCCGGTCCGCTGCCTGCCGACACGCTCTTCGTCAGGGCCGCGGCGGGCGAGTTCGACGGCGTCGTTGCGCTCTACCACGACCAGGGGCACATTCCGGTGAAGCTGCTCGGCATGCACCGGGCGGTGAACGTCACGCTCGGCCTGCCGCTCATCCGCACGAGCGTGGCCCACGGCACCGCGTTCGACATCGTGGGCAGCGGCCGGGCCGATCCGGCCGGCATGCTCGCGGCCATCGATGCGGCGATCCGCCTGGCGCGGGCGGGTGGCGTCAGGGACGCATCAATCCCATCATCTTGATGGTCGGGCCGGTGAAGTCCACGAGTTCCTCGCTGGCCGGCTGGTAGTAGAAAGCCGTCGCGTCGACCTCGCCATCGAGGACGACCTCGAGAAACTCGACCACGGCGATCGGCTCGGGCGGCGCCGGCGCCACGGGCCGTTCGCCGGGCACGCCCAGGAACTCGAACCGGTAGGGCAGGAGGTCGCTCTGGCCGACAGCGAGCCGCACGGCCCACGGAAACCCGTCGGGCAACTGCTCGGGACGGATCTCTCCCTCCGGCCCGGCGGCGGCCACGACGTCGGGCAGCAGAAACTTCAGCATCGCAGCCTGCCAGCGCCCCTCGACGATCCAGACAGGGCGTCCGTCGATCTCGCCGGCGACCGCCTCCTGGAAGCGGAACCATTGCCGGATCCACCACAGGTTCCGCTGGAGGCCGCCCAGATAGGGCGCGGTGTCGGCGGGATCGGGAGCGCCGAGTTCCTCGAGCCGGTTGCGGACCCGCTGGATGTCGATCCGGTGCAGCGTGGCGGGATCCGGCCCGGTGCGGCGATGGAGCCAGCAGAAGATGCCGTCGCTCACCTCGGTGATCTCGAACGACTCGCTGTCGCTCGTCAGCGAGGTCTCGAACCGGAACCGCTGCTCCTCCCCCTGGCCGGCCTGCAGGTAGCGGCCCACTCCCACGAGCACGCGATCCCCCAGCCGGACCCGCTGCCGCAGGCGGATCGCCACCGTTTCGGCACGGCCGATCCGGGCGAGGCTGCTGGCGACGATCCGTTCCGCCTGGGCCGCCTCTTCCCCGCCGCTCTCGCCAGCCGGCGGGGCCGCGGCGGCAGCGGCCGCGGCCAGGTGGGCGGCTGCCCGGCGACTGTAGACGCTCGCCCCCCGCTTGCCATCCTCGCCCGCGGCCGGCCTCGGAGCGCCTCCGCAGACGACCAGGACTGCGCAGGTCGCCGACCCCAGGACGAGCAGCCTCGGCAAGCTGGGCAAAGACGACGGGCGCGAGGTCATCACGGTCAGGCGCTCTGTTCCGATTTTGCCAAAGGAACCGCCTCGGAAAGGTCGATGCAACGGCGGTGAAGATCACCGTCTTCGGCTCGACACGCGGGCACGGGCCCTGAGTGTAGGGATTCGGAGTCGGCCGGCCCATGCCGGAAAACCCCCGGAGGTTGCCTCAAATGACCGACCGACGCATGCAGGGTTTCGTCGGCATGTCCCTGGCCGCCGCGCTCACGGGCTGCCACATCCCCGCCAACTCGCCGCTCACGGGCCTGGCCCAGCTCCGCCCCGTCGCCACGCCGCACACCAACGTCCTGCCCCCGGCGGCGATGCTCCATCATCCCGGCCCCGGCGTCGAGGGCCCCGGCCCGGGCATCATCACCCCGGCCTCCTACGAGGCGTCGCTGGCAGCCGCCGGCGCGGTTCTCGGCGGCGCGGGCGGTGGGGGCATGGAGGGCGTGGTGGGCATGGCCCCGACGTCGCAGATCGGGTTCGTCGGCCCCGACGGCATGCAGATCCGCTGGGACGTTTCCGCCGTCGGCGGATTCGACTCCGAGCCGCTCGTGGCCCCGGGCCGCTACGACTTCCCGCAGGGGGCGATCTACCGCCTCAAGATCACCGACATCGTGGGGCGCGAGGGCATCGAGCTCTATCCGTCGCTCGAGGTGGCCCCGGTGACGCCGCGGACGGCGGCCTACCTGGCCCACAACGCGATCCCCTTCCAGCTCACGGAAGAGGACCTCGACCAGGTGACGAGCGGCAACTTCGTCACCAAGGTTGTCTACCTCCCCGACGCCGAGTATCAGGAACTGGCGGTGGCGGGCGTCGAGACACTCGTCAGCACGCGCCTCGATCCGGGCGTCGACCCGGTGGTCGAGGCCGATCGTCGCGGCTCGATCCTGGCGATCATCCGCATCGGCAACAAGGATCTCGAGTCGGCCGGAGCGGGCGCCGCCGCGGGCGTCGGCATGCCGCTGGCGGCCGGCGGCGGTGCGGGTGGCGCCGGCGGTGGCGGTGCGTGCGGTGTGGGCGGCCCGCTGGGCATGCCCGCCGGCGGCGACCCGTCGCAGCTTCCGCCGGCCTTCGTCGCGGGGATGACCGCGCCCGAATACGGGATGCCCTACGTGGGCACGCCGATCGGCCTGCCCGGTCCGGCCCACATCCCGCTGGGCGTGCCCGCCGGCCTGCAGCGGCACACGATCACCAACCACACCAAGGTGCACCTGCCGCCCCCCTCGAAGTCGGTCGGCCTGCACGTGCAGCAGTATCCCGGCCTGAGCTACCCGAAGCCGGCCCGTCACGCCTACGTCGCGGAGCGGCAGGACGTGCCCCACATCCACCTCAAGCAGCCGCCGGAGGCACGGACGCGGTTCGTAGACAACGGCGGGCCCGATCCCGACGCCCTCGGGCCCGGCCGGATCGTGCCCGGCTCGATGAGCGAGCTGCCCTGCCCGCCCGAGCCGATGGAGTGATCCCGGTCCGCGGCGTCGTCTTTCACCTCTCGTCCCCGAGTTTCCCATGGCCGCCACCCGCTCGGCATCCCGGTCGCGGCCGACCTGCAGGAGCCACACCGCACCCCTCGAGCAGATCGTGAACATGTTCCGGACAGGGACCGTGCTGCAGTCCGCCCGTGGGCTGCTGGCGAGCGTCGCCCTCGTCGGGGCAGCTTTCTGGGCACCGGCCCGGGAAGCCGCCGCGGCGGGGACGGCGGAGAGATTCGCCGCCTACACGGCACCGGGAGCGATTGGCGCCCTCGGGCGACTTCAGCCCGGTCCCCGTCCGGAATCGACGCTGCCCCGCGACGTGCAGCCCGTGGAGATCCGCGGCCCCGAAGGTTCGCTGATCGCGATCGAGACGGCCGAAGGCTGGTCGCCCCTGCGGCCCGGTCCGCTGCGGATGGGGCTGGTGGTGGGCCAGCCCTATCGGCTGCGAATCGGCGGCATCGAGGGGCGCGAGGGGGACGAACTCTTTCCGTCGCTGCGGATCGTCGCCCGGCTCGCCACGCCCGCCGGCATGGACTGGCGGTTTCCGGTCGAGGTGACGATCGACCGCGACGATGTCGACGCCGCGCTCGCCGGCTCGCTCGTGCGCCGCGTGGTCTACGTGGCCTGCGACCCGGAGGAGCCGCCGCTCGTGCCCGGCGGCTGGTTCGACGTGAAGCCGGGCGACGATGCCTTCGAGGTGGCCCGCACGCTCGGCGACCCCGTGGCCGAGGTGGTGATCGGCAACCGCCTGCCCGCGCCGGGGAGCGTGCCATGAGGGGCCTCCGCTGGATCCGCCTCCTGGCGATCGCGACGGCCGCGGTGATTCTCGCCTCGTGCCGCTCGCTGACGGCGCCCCTGGCGACCACCGCGACGGCGGTCACCGTGCTGCCGGAGGACGTGGTCGCGCGGGAAGGCGACGACGAGTCGCTGACGGCCGCCCTCGTGAGCGACTTTCCAGTGTCGCTCGCCCGCGACGCAACGGCCGCGGTGGTGAGTGCGGCTCCGGCCGCCGAGCCCGCGGCCGTGGCGCCCGATCCGGATGCCGCCCTCGTGCCCACGGCCGCCGCCAAGACCTCCATCCGACGGCACGAGGGCGTGGTGCCCGCCGGTCTCGAAGCCCCCTGCCCTCCCCTGCCCCGGCTCGCCTGCCGCACCTGCCCGCCGGTCGCAGCCGGCCATGCGGTGTTCGTGCCGGCGGCTGGCTGTCGCAGCGGCGCCTGCCGCACCGGCGGCGACCCCAGCGGCAACTGCCCCACGGGCTCGTGCCAGCCCGTCGCCTGTCTGCCTTGCGAGCCCGCGGTCCCGGTGATCCGCCCCTGCCTCGTGTGCGACGGCGGCGACCACGGCGCGGTGGCCAAGGCGGTGGGCGTCGACCGGCTCGAAAATCTCACCGCCGGCGACACCGTGGCCCGCTACCGTCCGGCCGACGATGGCCCCGAGAGCGACCGCGTCTGGATCACGGAGTCGAACTGCGCCTGCGTGTACGCGCCGCGGTTCGCGGCGGTCCGCGAGGTCGTGAAGCCGTTCGAGGATGCCGCGCCGCTCGGCCCCGGCGGCCTCGTCAACGAGGAGCTCGTCGAGCTCGAAGTGGAGCGGCAGCCGGTCTGGGGCAGCGTGCAGAACCTGGCGCCCGAGGCGGCCCGCAAGGCGCTGCCCGGTGTCGCCGTGCAGGAGCGGCTCGGTCCGCTGGCGGTGGATCAGGGCGAACTGCCCGTCGAGGACGACGGCGTGGAAGGGCCCGCCGAACGGCTGGCGATCGACCAGCTCGAGCTGGCCCGGCTCCGCCAGCGGCCGCTCGCCGCCGTGGGATTCGACGTGCCCGTGTCGTGGACCTGCATCAAAGCGGCCAACGTGCTCGTCAATCAGAAGGCCGCCGAGGTCGTGGCCGCCGACCGCGGCACCGCCACGCTCCGCTTCGAGGAGCCGGGCCGGGCCGAGCTCACGCTCTGCAAGCGGGCCGGCACCGACACCGCGCGGGTGGGCGAGGAGCTCGACTTCACGATCTACATGCTCAACAGCGGGGATCGCCCGCTCACGAACATCGTGCTGGCCGACGCCCTGCCCCGACGCCTCGAACTCGTGCCGGGCTCGGCCGCCGCGAGCCTGCCGGCGGAGTTCTCCACCGAGACCGGCGACGACGGGTCGGTCGTCCTCACCTGGCGGCTGAGCGAGCCGCTTCCCGCCGGCGCGAGCGGTTTCGTGCGGTTCCGCGTGCTCGTTCGCTGACGCCTGGAGGGCGAGCGGGGGCACGTTGCCGGGCCGAGGCCGGGCGGGGTAGGCTGCTCGCAGTGTTCCGGGCCCTTTTCCAACGACCGCGTTCGCACGAGGTATTCATGTCCTGCTTCCGCTTCGCCCTCCTCCTTCTCCTCGTCGCGAGCCTGCTGCCGGCACCCGCGGCCCGGGCCCTGCAGCCGGCTGCCGCCGAGGCCGAAGCCCCGGCCGAGGCCGGGCTGACCGTGCCCGAGCTGCCGGCCAACGCCAGCCCGGAGGAGCTGCTCGAGTTCGTGGGCGGCCTGATGCCGCCGAAGCAGCGGCCGCGGTCCCGCGAGGAGATGTTCGCCTACATCAAGGGCGTGTCGCAGGTGGCCGTCACGGCCGCCGACAAGGTGCTCGCGCAGACGAAGGCGGACGACGAGCTCCACGCCCAGGCCGCGAAGCTCAAACTCGAGAGCCTCTCGGCCCTCGGTCGGCTCGGTGACGAGCAGGCCGCCGCCGACATGGCCGCCTTCGCCGCGACGCTCGCCACCAGCCCCGTCAAGTCGCTGGCCATGGAGGCCAAGCGGATGCTGGTCGTGGCCGAGGCCCAGAAGATGTTCTCGACCGGCGAGTTCGGCAACGCCGCGGCGGTCGTCCAGCAGACGGCCGACCTCCTGAAGGCCGATCCCGACGACCAGCAGACGGCGGGCCTCGCGATGCAGCTCGCCGGGGCGCTCGAGCAGATTCCGGGCGGGGGCGACGTGGCCGTCGGGGCCATGAAGTCGTTCGGCGCCATCTTCGAGACCAGCGGCGACGAGCGGATCCGCGGCCTGGCCAAGGCCTTCGAGGGCAAGCTGCGGTTCCTGTCGCTGCCCGGCAAGCCGATGGAGATCACCGGCACGCTGCTCGACGGGCAGAAGTTCGACCCGGCCTCGCTCGCCGGCAAGGTGGTGCTCGTCGACTTCTGGGCCACCTGGTGCGGCCCGTGCGTGGCGGAGATTCCCAACATGCTCACCGAGTACGAGAAGTACCACGACAAGGGCTTCGAGATCGTGGGCATCAGCCTCGACCAGGATCGCGAGGCGCTCATGAACTTCGTCACCGAGCGGAAGATTCCCTGGCCGGTCCTGCACGAGCAGGAGGGCGAGGGCAGCCATCCGCTCGCCGAGTTCTACGGCATCAACGGCATCCCGCAGTTCGTGCTGATCGGCCGTGACGGCAACGTGATCACGCTCGACGTCCGCGGCGAGAAGCTCGGCGAGCGGCTGGCCGAACTGTTCAAGGACGCCGGCTGAGGCTCTGCGGGGAGTTCGTCGATGCCTGACTCCGCCTCCGGGCGGCCGCGGGGCATGGTGGCCCGCCGCGCGGCGGCCTTCGATTCCTCCGGCATCCGCAAGGCCTTCGAAATGGCGGCGCGGCTCGACGACCCGATCAACCTCTCGATCGGCCAGCCCGATTTCGCGATTCCCGAGGCGGCCCGGGCCGCCGCGCGGGGGGCGATCGATGCCGGCAGGAACGGCTACACGCCGACCCAGGGCATCCCGGCGCTCCGCGAGGGGCTCGAGGCCAGGGCGCGGGCCGAGACCGGCCAGGACGGCCGGCGGCTGCTCGTCACCAGCGGCACGAGCGGCGGGCTCGTGCTCGCGCTGATGG
Organism: Planctomycetota bacterium; assembly: GCA_046090525.1. GTDB lineage: Bacteria > Planctomycetota > Planctomycetia > Pirellulales > UBA1268 > QWPN01. The sequence continues at coordinate 3,888 of JBJTAA010000124.1, read as the reverse complement.
CGCTCGTCGACCCCGGCGACGAGGTGATCATCTTCGAGCCGGCCTTCGTCATGTATCGGCCCCTGGTCGAGTTCCTGGGTGGCCGGGTGGTGCCGATCGACACGTCCCCCGACTTCACGGTCGATCTCGACCGCGTGGCGCGGGCGATCACGCCGCAGACGAGGGTGATCCTGCTCAACACGCCGGCCAATCCCACGGGGGTGGTCGCCTCCGTCGACACCGTCCGCGGCCTGGCGGCCCTCGCCGACCGCCACGGCGTGACGATCGTCAGCGACGAGCTCTATCGCACGCTCTGCTACGACGCCCCCTTCGCCTCCCCTGCCCTGCACTCCGAGCGGGTGGTCGTGCTCGACGGCTTCTCCAAGTCGCACGCCATGACGGGCTGGCGGGTGGGGTGGCTGCACGGGCCGGCGGAGGTCGTGGACGTCTGCGCGATGATCCAGCAGTACACCTTCGTCTGTGCGCCGCAGGTCGGGCAGTGGGCGGCGCTCGAGGCCCTCGAGTGCCCGATGGATGCGCCGCTCGCCGAATGCCGCCGCAAGCGCGACAAGCTCGTGGCCGGGCTTCGCGACCACTACGACTTCCAGGTGCCCGGCGGCGCCTTCTACCTCTACCCGCGGGCTCCGGGCGGGTCGGGGTCGGCCTTCGCCGAGCGGGCGGTGGCCGAGGAGAAGCTGATCGTCGTGCCCGGCAAGGTCTTCGGCGCGGCCGACACCCACTTCCGGATCGCCTACACCACCGATGACCGCACGCTCGACCGGGGCATCGACGCCCTGCGGCGGCTCGCGCGGTCGGCCTAGCCCCCCCTGCCCCATGCGCACCACCGCCGACGTCGCCCGCGTCCTCGACCACGCCGTCCTCAAGCCTGAGTACGCGGCGGCCGACCTCGCCAAGCACGCGGCCATGTGCGTCGACCGCGGCGTGGGCTGCCTCTGCGTCAGGTCGGCCGACGTGGCGGAGGCCGTCCGGCTCGTGGCGGGCAGCCCGGTGCTGGTGGCGGCCGTGATCGGGTTCCCGCACGGGGCGGTGCGGCCCGAGGTGAAGGCCCTCGAGGCCCGGCTGGCCGTCGCCGACGGCGCCCGCGAGCTCGACATGGTGATGAACGTGGGGGCGCTCAAGTCGGGCCGCCACGAGCTCGTCCGCGACGACATCGCGGCGGTGGTGGCCGAGGCCCGGCCGACCGGCGTGCTCGTCAAGGTGATCCTGGAAACCTGCTCTCTCACGCCCGACGAGATCCGCACGGCCTGCCGGCTCGCCGAGGAGGCGGGGGCCGACTTCGTGAAGACCTCGACCGGTTTCGGCGTGAAGGCCTCCGGCCCCATCGGTGCCACGCCCGAGGCGGTACGGATCATGCTCGACGCGGTCGGCGGCCGCCTGCAGGTGAAGGCCTCGGGGGGCATCCGCACCTGGGACGACGCCGTCGCCTACCTCGACATGGGCTGCACGCGGCTCGGTGTCGGCGACGCCGCCGCCATCCTGGACGGCCGCCCCGCGGCGGGGGCGTACTGACGCGGCAGCGCTCCAGGAGCCCGGTTCCGCCGGAACCGGATGAGGCCCACTCGGCAGGCTGCAAGCCTGCCCCACGGTGGAGGCGTGATCCCAGGAGCCCGGTTCCGCCGGAACCGGATCTTCGTTGACGCAACGTCCAGCGTGATCCGGTCACGGCGTGACCGGACTCCGGAGCCGGAACCGGACCGGTCGCCTACAATCACGGGGTCCGCCTCAGGAGGCCAGTCGATGTCGCACGCCCGCCGTCCCCGGACGCTCGCCGAACTCCAGGCCGCCGGCTGGAAGAGCCGGTCCGTGAAGGACGAGGTGCGGGCCAACTTCCTGCGGATGCTCCAGGCGGGTGAGGAGTTGTTTCCAGGGATCGTCGGCTACGACGACACGGTGATCCCCGAGATCAACGTGTCGCTGCTGGCCGGCCACGACATGCTCTTCCTCGGCGAGAAGGGGCAGGCGAAGAGCCGGCTGATGCGGCTGCTCGTGCGATTCCTCGACGAGGCGATCCCCTACCTCGACGATCCCGCCATCCCACTGCACGACGATCCGCTCGCCCCGATCACGTCCGCCGGTCGGCGGCTGGTCGCGACCCGGGCGCCGGAGGAGGTGCCGATCGCCTGGTGGCCCCGCGAGGAGCGATACGCCGAGCGGCTCGCGCCCGGGACGAAGTTCGCCGACATCATCGGCGAGATCGACCCGGCCAAGCTGGCCGGCGGCACCAGCATGGCGAGCGAGGAGGCGCTCCACCTGGGCCTGATTCCCCGGATGCACCGCGGCATCTTCGCCATGAACGAGCTGCCGGAGCTCGACGAGCTCGTGCAGGTGGGCATGTTCAACATCCTCGAGGAGCGCGACGTCCAGATCCGCGGGTATCCCGTGAAGTTCGACATCGACGTGATGCTGCTCTTCTCGGCGAATCCCTCCACCTACAACCGCTCGGGCAAGGTGATCCCGCAGCTCAAGGACCGGATCGGGGCCGTGATCCACACCCACTATCCCAAGGATCGCGACCTGGGCATCGCGGTGGCCGAGCAGGAGGCGGGCATCGATCTCGGCGGCGAGTGGCCGGTGGTCGTGCCCCACTTCATGAAGCAGGTGGTCGAGGAGATCACGGTCGCCGCCCGCAGGAGCAAGCACATCGACCACCAGTCGGGCGTGTCGGCCCGGTTCTCGATCGCCAACTACGAGACGATGGTGGCCAGCGCCCGCCAGCGGGGCGTGCGGCTGGGCGAGAAGCCGGCCGTGCCGCGGATCAGTGATCTCGGCCACCTCCACACGTCGAGCCTCGGCAAGCTCGAGCTGGATCTCATGGGCAGCCACCAGATGAGCGAGCGGCAGGTGCTCGACGCGGTGATGGCCGAGGCGATCGCGACGGTGTTCGAGGAATACGTGGAAGCCCACGGCCTCGACGAGATCGCCAAGGTGTTCGGCCAGGGCGTGAAGGTCGAGGTGGGCGACATGGTGCCGAGCGCCGCCTACCAGGGCATCGTGGCCGACGTGCCGGCGATCTGGGAACGGGCCTTCGAGGTCAACGCGGCCCGCGACCCGGCCGTGCGGGCGAGTTGCATCGAGTTCGTGCTGGCCGGGCTCTACGCCACCGAGCGGATCTCGCGGATCGAGTCGCACGGGCGGACGGTCTACGACACCGGAGGCTTCCGGTAACGCCATGCCCACGCGCGACACGCTCGGCGGGATCGTCCACACGTACCAGCGGTACGATCCGGTCGCCGTGCCGCCGCCGCGGCCTCCCGAGACCGACCTCGTCTCGGCGGCGATGGAGCACGTGCTGGAGTTCGGCGACCTCGACGAACTCGAACTGACGCCCGAGCAGCTGGCCGACGCGATCGTGCTCGACCCCGAGCAGATCAAGGGCCTGGGCCCGTCGCTCGACTCGCTCAAGCGGAAGCTGGAGGAGATCCGGCGGAAGATCCTCGAGCGCTACGAGGCCGAGAGCGTCCGCAAGCGGGCCCGGCAGGAGTTTCGCCAGGCCGCCGCCCGGGTCCGGCCGCCGGAGCGGCACCGCGAGGCCTTCGAGCGGGCCGTCCGCGAGGAGCAGCTCAAGCGGCTCGAGCGGCTCTGGTATGCCCAGGAGGACGATCAGGGCCGCTTCGCCGCGGATCTGGTGAAGCTCAGCGATCGCCTGGGCACGATCTACCAGCTCGACGAACTGGCCACGAAGTGGACGTTCACCGGCCGGGAGAAGCTCGGCGTCGAGGAGGCCCTGGAGGTCAAGGCGAAGCTCGAGGAGATCGAGCGGCTCCTCAAGCAGCTGGAGGAGGCGCGGAAGAACGCCCGCGTCGTGCTGATCGACATGGAGGCTCTCGCCCAATACGCCGAATCGGCCGAGCTCGAGGAGCTCGACCGGATCCGCCGGCAGGTGGAGGA
>JBJTAA010000123.1:0-2482 GCA_046090525.1 Planctomycetota bacterium | reverse complement strand
GCCGGCTCGATCACCCGCTTGCCCCCCAGATGGCCGCACCGCTTGCCACCCGCCGCAGCGCTACCGGGCTGATCCTCGAGCTGGATCGCCGCCGCCCCCGCCGCCTCGAGGAGCCGCACGGTCTCCTCCACCTCGCGTGGGCCGCCGAAGCCGGTGTCGGCATCGACGACCACGGGAACCGTCACGGCCCGGCACAGGATCCGCGTCTGCTCGACGAGCTGGTCGCGGGAGAAGAGGCCGATGTCGGGCACGCCGAGGGTGCCGGCCGAGAGCGCGGCCCCAGAGAGGTAGATCGCGTCGAATCCCGCCTGCTCGATGAGCCGCGCGGCGAGGGCGAAGGGCGCGCCGACGATGCCGAGCGTCTCCGTCTCGGCCGCGGCGCGGAGGGCCGCTCCGGCGGCGGCCGTGGCGGGGCCGAAGGGCGCGGGATGCGGTGCGGGATCGGTCATCGGGCGACGAAGGGTATCCTTGCGACTGCCCGGTCGCAGGCACCGGGAACTCGCGAGCCGTTATAGGGTCGAACGATGGCGGACGAAAGCGAAGGCCGCGATGCAGCCGGCGGCTGGCGGCTCGGGGCCGCCGAGATCCTCGCCATCACGCTGATCTTCGCCGCCGCGGGTGCCTGGCCGGTGCCCGACGTCAATGAGGCGGTCTACCTCCCCAAGGCCCGCCATGCGGCCGATGCCTCGTATGGCCAGGGCGACTTCTTCCTGGAGACGCCCGACGCGCACGGCGTCTTCTACCTGCTGATGGGGCCGTTGGCGGCAGCCGTGCCGCTGGAGACGGCCGCTTGGCTCGGCCGAATCGCCGGCTGGCTGGCCCTCGCGGTCGGCTTCCGGCACCTGGCGCTGCCGCTGCTCACGGCGCCGGCGGCCACCGGGACCTGGGCCCGACTCGCCGCGGCGGCCCTCTTCTCGTTCGCCCTGCGGCATACGCAGGCCGCCGGCGAGTGGGTGATCGGCGGGTGCGAGGCGAAGGTGTTCGCCTGGGCCCTCGTGCTCGGCGGCGTCGGCGAGGTCGTCCGCGGCCGATCCTCCGGAGCCGTGTGCCTCTTCGGCGCGGCGACCGCCTGCCATCCGATCGTGGGCGGCTGGGCGATCGTGGCCGCGACCCTCGCCCACCTGTTCGGCCCCCGCGAATCTCGCGTGCCGCGAGGCACGCGGGACGTGCTGCTCGTCGTGATCGGGGTGGCGCTCGCGGCGGCAGGCATGGTGCCGGCGCTGCTGCTCTCGAGCGACGCCGACGCGGCCACACGGGCCGAGGCCGCCCGGATCTACGTGGTCGAACGGCTCCCTCACCACCTGCTGCCGCGAAGCTTTCCCACCGGGTTCGTCCCGCGGCACGTGCTGGCGATCCTCGCCTGGTGGCTCCTCGACCGGCTCGCCGCACCGAACCCGGCTCGCGCGCGCCTCAGTCGCTTCACCCTGGCGGCCCTCGGCATCTCGCTCGCCGGCCTCGCGATCGCGGCGATGGAGCCCTGGGCACCGGCCGCCGCCTACGGCTTGCTGCGGTACTACTGGTTCCGGCTGGCCGACGTGGCGGTGCCGCTGGCCCTGGCCTTCGCCGCCGTCGCCGTGCTCGTCGACGACGCCGCCTGCCGCCGGCTGGTGCCGCTGCGTCCCCGGGCGGTGCGGGGCCTCGTGACGCTCCTGCTCGCTGCCGACCTCGCCCTCGAGAGCCGCCACTGGCCCCTGCCCGGCCGGACGCTCGCACCGCGGAGCGACGCGAAGGTGGAGGCCGCCGCCTGGGCCGACATCTGCAGGTGGGCGCGGGACAATCTCCCGCCCGGAACCCGCGTGCTCACGCCCCGCGGCGCGGCGAGCCTCACCTGGCGGACGGGGCTTCCCGAGGTGGTCTCCTGGAAGAACAGTCCCCAGGATGCGGCCTCGCTCGTGGAGTGGCGGCGCCGGATCGCCGACTGCTTCTCGGCCGACGGCACGCTCGGCGACATGGAACGATCGACGGCGGCGCTGGGGGAGCAACGCCTGCGGGAGGTGGCGGATCGCTACGGCGCGGGCGTCGCAATCGTGCCCCTCGACTCACCGCGGCTCGCGGACCTGCCCTTCGAGCGGCTGCATGCCAACGACCGCTACGTCGTGCTGCGGCTGACGCACTGAGACGGTCTCCTTCGCCGTGGGGCAGGCTCAGAGCCTGCCCCAACCGGCCTCGACTCCCGCAGCCCGCGCGTGGCGCCGGGCCACTGCCCAGGTTGCAAACCTGGGCCCACTGTTCCGAGCCACGTCGGACGCCAGAGGCCGTACCAGCAGTTCCCGGCTGCCAATCCCGTCGGGCACGATCACTGCCTCACCGTGGGGCAGGCTTGCAGCCTGCCGCATCCGGCCTGACATCGCGAAGACCCGCGTTGAACCAGCCCGCGGCGCTCAGAGCGGCACGCCGAGCTTCGTCGCCTTGAGTCGCATCACGTGCTCGAAGGCCGGGAAGGGATACTTCTTCCCGCGGGCGATCGCCCACGTGTAGGTCG
>JBJTAA010000122.1:0-3024 GCA_046090525.1 Planctomycetota bacterium | reverse complement strand
ACGCGAGAAAAACGCCACCGAAGGGGGTGCGGGGCGTTTTGAGAAAACCGCTCCGGACGCCCGGGCCGCTCCTCCCGAGGCTCACGAGTCGCTCATCGGCCGGAAGACCGTTGAGGAAGTGCCATTGACCGGGCTATCCTTGTTCCGCTGCCAGTCGCGGGCCGAGACGTCGTTGGCGCAGGTGTACCCGAGCACGTGACGGGGGGCATCGGCCCGGGTGACGTTGTGGCACCGCCTGCCGATCACGACCGCGAGTTCGCACTCGTAGTCGACCTGGTCGCTGCGGAGCTTTCGCGGCAGCACGATCGGGTCACCCGGGTTCTGGACCGCGCCGGAGTTCTTCATGAAGAGGACCGGATGGGCCGGCGGCTCGGATCCGCTCTCGGCGGCGTGCTTCCGGTAGTTCAGGCCGATGCAGAGAATGTCGCGCGGCTCGAGCGGCGCGAGCAGCCGCTCGAGCGGCGCGGCGGTGCCGGTGTCCCGCAACTCGCCGAAGAGGTCGCCCTCGAGCAGGGTCGTGCGGCCGTCGTCGTGGAGCCGGCCCAGGTGCTCCCGGCCGGCGGAGAGAAAGCGGACGATCTTCATGAAGCAGGGGCCTCCGATCGTGGAAGCGGAAGAATAGCCCGGGTGGACGCGGACATGCCACCGTCGGCCGGAATGCGGGAGAAATTCGACGGCTCAGGACAAGATCCCGTCGATCACGCGGCCGTGCACGTCGGTGAGGCGGCGGTCGATGCCGTTGTTTCGCCAGGTGAGCCCGGTGTGGTCGATGCCGAGCAGGTGCAGCACGGTCGCATGCACGTCGTGCACCGTCGTCGGATGGTCGCGGTCGAGCGGCTTGTAGCCCCACTGGTCGCTCTCGCCGCAGGTCACGCCCTCCTTGATGCCGCCGCCGCAGAGCCAGTTGGTGAACACGAAAGGGTTGTGGTCGCGGCCCTTGCCTCCGTTCTGCGAGCTGGGCATCCGGCCGAACTCGGTCGTCCAGAGCACGAGCGTGTCGTCGAGCATCCCGCGCTGCTCGAGATCCTTGATGAGGGCGGCTGCGCCCCGGGACATGCCGCGTGCCAGAGGGCCGTGGTCCCGCTCCAGGTCCTCGTGGCTGTCCCAGTTTCGCCGCGGGAAGCCGTTGTCGTTGCCGCTCCAGACCTGCACGAACCGCACGCCCCGTTCGAGCAGCCGCCGAGCGGTGAGGCAGCGGAGGCCGAAGTGGTGCGCCTCCTCCTCGGCATTGATCTGCCCCGGCCAGGCCGGCTTCGCCCGGTCGATGCCATAGAGCCTGAGGACGTGCTCCGGCTCGCCATCGAGCCCGAGAGCTTCGGGCGCCGCCAGCTGCATCCGTGCGGCCAGTTCATAGCTCTCGATCCGGCCCTCGAGCCGCGCGTCACCCGGGCGGGCCTGCAGGTGCCGTCGGTTGAGTCGCTCGAGGGTGGCCCGCGCGGCTTTGTCGGCTGCGGGTGTCACGAACGAACCCGCCTTGTGCGGCCGCAGGTCCGCGATCGGCTCGTCGCTCGCCGGCTGGATCACCGTGCCGCTGTACTGTGCCGGCAGGAAGCCGGCGTCCCAGTTCTTGACGCCGTTGGAGCCGTAGCCACGGTGGTCCGGCAGGACGACATAGGTGGGGAGGTTGTCGTTCTCGGAGCCGAGCGCGTAGCTCACCCAGCAGCCCGCCCCGGGGAAGCCGGGCAGCACGAAGCCGGTGGTCTGGTGGAGCGTGGCCGCGGAGTGGACGCCCGACGGGCTCACCATGTTGTGGATGAACGCGATCCGGTCGACCACGTCGCCGAGAGGAGCCACGACGTCCGACAGCATCTTGCCCGACTGCCCATACGGCTTGAATGCCCAGATCGGCTTGAGCCACGGGCCGAGACCGTTCTGGAACGCCTCGACCGGCTCGCCGAAATCGCTCGGCTTGCCGTGGTGCTGCGCGAGCGAGGGCTTGTAGTCGAAGAGGTCGAGGTGGCTCGCCGCTCCCGCCATGAAGAGCTGCACGACCCGCTTCACCTTCGACTGCCGGACGCAGGCGGGGTGCATCGCCGCCAGGGCGATCGATCCGAAGCCGCCGCCTGAAGCCGCGAGCCATTCCCGGCGGGAAAGTGCATTTGTCATCGCGTCAGTCCACGAAGGAAAACTCGTTGAGATTGAGGATCGTGCGGCAGGCGTTGGCGAGTCCGTGGGCCCGGACGATCTCCACGAGGGCCTCCCGCTCTTCGGCATCGGGCGCCCGACCGAGGGCGAGCGCGAAGCCGCGTTCGACCTGGGCGGCCGGGTCGCCGCCTGCCTCGCGGGCGACTCGCTCGGCGAACTGCCCCGCCTGCACCACCATGAAGCCGTTGTTCAAAAGTGCGAGCGCCTGCAGCGCCGAGACGCTTTCGTTTCGCCGCTCGACCCGCATCGAGGGATCGGCGCAGTCGAGGCAGGTCATGAAGGGCTGCGTCTGGCTGCGGACGATGAAGCGGTAGACGCCCCGTCGCCAGGTCGCCTTGTCCGCGGGGTCGGCGAGGTCGTAGCGATAGTGGGGCGAGTGGGCCGGATGCTCGATCTTGAAGTCCTGCCAGCCCGGCCCACCCATGGTGAGGTCGAGCGTGCCCGCGACCGCGAGCACCGCGTCGCGGACCGCCTCGGCCTCCAGCCGCCGCCGGTTCTGCCGCCAGAGGAGCGTGTTCTCGGAATCGACGGCCGCACAGTCCTCCCGCGAGGCCGATGACTGCCGGTAGGCGGCCGTGGTGACGATCAGCCGGTGCAGCGCCTTGAGCGACCCGCCGCCGTCGCGGAACTCCGCCGCCAGCCAGTCAAGCAGCTGGGGGTGCGACGGCGCGGCACCCATCCGGCCGAAATCGCTCGGCGTGGCCACGATGCCCCGCCCGAAGTGGTAATGCCAGACCCGATTGACGATGCTCCGCCACGTGAGCGGATTGGCCGGGTCGGTGAGCCAACGGGCGAGGGCGACGCGCCGCTCCCCCTCGGCGTGGGTCGCGGGCAGGTCGAACCGCGCCGGCAACGCCTTCACGAGGCCGAGTGCCCCGG
>JBJTAA010000121.1:0-3025 GCA_046090525.1 Planctomycetota bacterium | reverse complement strand
GACGCTGATCCCCGTCACGGTGGCCCACATGCCCATCGAGTACGAGGCCGCGGCGGTGATCATCCCCATGATGCCGAGAAGGACCAGGTGGCCGGCCAACATGTTGGCCAGGAGCCGCACGGCCAGGATCAGGTGCTTGATGCACAGGCCGAGCATCTCGATCGCGAAGATCATCGGCTTGAGCAGGATCGCCAGCGGCAGCGGCAGATCCATGCTCGGCACCTGGTTGGCGAAGAAGCCGAGCGGGCCGAACTTCAGCATGCCCGCGACCACGACCGTGCCGAACGTCACGCCGGCCAGAGCGAGCGTGACCGAGAACGACGCGGTCGGGGAGCCGGCCCAGGGAACCATGCCCAGGAGGTTGCAGCCGAGCACGAAGAAGAACAGCGTCAGGAGCAGCGGCACGAACCGGTCGCCCTCGTGGGCGGCGGGCACCGCGAGGGCTGCCGCGTGCCCACCGTGCACGGCCGGCGCGTGGCCGTGGTCATCGGCGTGGTCGTGCTCATGGTCGTGATCGTGCGAGTCGATCGCCGGGCGGGCGATCTGGTCGCGAATGAAGAGCACGAATGCCTCGAACAGGTTCGCGAACCGGCCGCGGGGGGCGGCCCCGGACCGCAACCGCCCGGCCAAGCGTGTGAAGACGGCCAGCAGGATCAGGGCCACCACCACTTCCAGGATCATGTACTTGGAGATCCCGAAGCCCGACTTGACGTGGTAGAGGCTGTCGAGCTTCGCGAAGGGCTGGGGGATCAGAATCTTCCCGTCCATCGCCGCGTTGAACTGCTCGACCGTCGGCATGTGGGCCGCGTCGAACGGAGCCTTGAGGAACTCCGGCACGTCGTCGAGCGTCTTCCAGTTCTGCCGCCAGAGCGGCTTCGGAACCTCGAAATAGTAGGCGTCTTTGAGGTGGTAGATCGGGTTGTGGTCGGACATCGGGGCCGGCGGTGCGGGAAGGTTGCGAGAGCGACAGGCGAGAGTGTGGGGCAGCGCGGGTGGCGGCGTCAAATCGCAGCGTCGCTGCCGCGGCGTGATCTCGGTTTTCGAGCCTCGATGATGGTCACGAAAAGCTGCGTGGCAAGCAGGGCCAGATAGAAGGCGACGATCAGACCGGCGGCGCCCGCCCGCAGGAGCGCCCCCCCGGAAGTGGTGACCCAGGCCAGGGCGACGAGCGGCGGCGTCGTCCTGACGAACGTGGCCCCCAGGCCGCCGGCCACGGCCGTTCCCGCCGGTTGCCCGCGGCTCCACCGGCTCACGAGCCAGCCGCCGAGGGCGCCCGCCCCGGTCGTCGTCGCGGCGAGGGCCACGGCCTGCCACCGGGCCGGATCCTGGCCCGGGGCCGCCAGGGCCACCGCCACCGCGACGGCCAAGACGACGAGAAACAGGCCGATGACCGCGCTCGTCCGCCCGGGATCGCTCATGGTCGTCTGCCTTTCCCGGCCAGCCGCACGAGCCAGGCCAGCCCGAGCACGAACCCGGCGACGAGTCCCACGGGCCCCCAGGCGGTCGTCCCGAGCCGCTCGTCGAGCCAGCCTCCGGCGACCGGCGGCAGAACCATGGCCACGCCCACCGCGATGATGCGGGATGCCCAGGAGAGGGCTTCCCCGACGACCGAGCCTGGTTTTTCCCGCGGCATGTGGCGACTATACACTCGGCCCACCGCGACGGCAGGCAGCGCCGGGCGGCCCCGTTTCGCAGGCCGTCCGCATGCCCCACCGCAAGCGCCGCCGCCGCCATCGGCACCACGACCTCGCCGCCTCGATCTCCTCGGCCGTGCGGCACGAGGGGCGCCCGACGACGCTGCGGATGCTCGCCTGTGACGGCCAGACGATGCAGGAGGCCACCGTCGCCCGGCCGGCCGAACTGGTCGAGGCGCGGCAGAAGTGGCCGGTGATCTGGATCGACGTCGAGGGCTTCGAGGACCTGAAGACGATCCGCGGGATCGGCGAGGTGTTCGAGATCGGCGAACTCGCGCTCGAGGACGCCGTGACGCCCGACGAACGGCCGAAGGTCGAGGTGTTCGGCCACCAGTTGCTGATCGCGGCCCGGACGCCGCGGTACGAGGGGGAGGCGGTCGTCACCGATCCGATCGCCATCTTCCTCGGCGACCGCTACGTGGTGACGTTTCGCGAGCACGGCGTCGGCGACGCCTTCGAGGGCGTGAGGCACCGGATCCGCAACGGCCGCACGCGGCTGGGCGATCTCGGGGCCGACCACCTGTGCGCCCTGCTGCTCGACGCGGTCGTGGACGGCTATTTCCCGGTGCTCGAGCAGTTCGGCGACCGGCTCGAGGCGCTCGAGGAGGAGGCGATCGAGCGGCCCTCGCGGGACTCCCTCACGCGCATCCACGACGTGCGGAACGACCTGATGGTGCTGCGGCGGGCCCTGTGGCCCACCCGCGACGTGCTGCACGCCCTGGGCCGGGAGTCGACCCGCTTCGTGGGCGACCACGCCCGGGCCCACTTCCGCGATTCCTACGACCACACGATGGAGCTGCTCGACCTGCTCGAGAGCTACCGTGAGATCGGCAGCGACCTGCGGGACATCTACCTCGCGAGCCTCAACAACCGGATGAACGACGTCATGAAGGTGCTCACGGTGATCGCCACCGTGTTCATGCCGCTGACCTTCATCACGGGCTACTACGGCATGAACTTCGACACCGACTCGCCCTGGAACATGCCGTTGCTCGACTTCCGGTACGGCAACCTCGTGGCCGTAGGGATCATGCTGGCGACGACGGTCGGCATGGTGGTGTTCTTCTGGCGCCGCGGCTGGCTCAAGCGCTGGCACTGAGTTCACGGCGGGCTCGGGCATCCTGCCCTGCCCGCCTGGGTTGCCGTGCGGCTCGCTGCGCCCAGCGGATTCCGCGGGTTGACAAACCGCAGCCACCTTTCGCTCGCGAACCAAATGGCCAGCGAGGGGTCGCCCGTGCCAATCGAGCCGGCCTTGATAGCGAGCGTAGGCAGGATGCCGAAGCGAGCTAGCACGGAGCGACCGAAGGCCAGGATGGCCGGAAGGAGCGGCC
>JBJTAA010000120.1:0-16877 GCA_046090525.1 Planctomycetota bacterium | reverse complement strand
TCGATGCCGTCGAACTTCTGGCCGTTCACCTCGGCCGCGGCCGTCAGCTGCAGCATCCGCTCGAGCGAGATCGGCGGCTCCTGGCCGGGGTCGGTGCCCTTGCCGACGAGGCCGGGCCACATGGCGTTGTGGAGCTTGGGGAGTGGGTGCGCGGGCATGATCGTTTCGTCCTCGCTGTGGCTCGGTCAGTCAGTCAGTCGGTCTCGTGGTGGGCAGGCTCGGGATTGCCCGTGCCCCATCGCCGGACGTTCGCTGCGGGCATCCTGCCCTGCGCTCACTGCGTGCTGGCTGCGCTGCGCAATCCTTGCTCCGCTTGCCATCACAGCCCGGCTCCGGGGCACGGGCAACCCCTCGCGGTATCCGCCGGGTTTCCACGCCAGACATATCATGCCTTCCTTGCGGTCCTGCCCTTGGCAGGCAGGTCGTCGTGGACGTCGGGGCCGAAGTAGCGGAGGGCGACGAGCGGGCCGGGACCCGTGTTCTCCACGACGTAGCCGGCCGCGGCGGCGTCGGCCGAGATGAAGAGCTCGTCGGCCGTCATCTGGCCGAACCGGATCAACGTGGGCGTGGCCACGTCGTGGACACCCACCGTGCCCTCGCCCTGGACGGTGATCCAGCCGCTGGCACCCGCGTCCTTGACCGTGATCTTGGCGCCCGGCTTGAGGGTGAGCTCCTTGGCCGAGAACAGCTGGCGGCCGTCGACGTGGCCGTAGACGATCCAGCGGTCGGTCGCGCCGGCCGTGCTCCGCTTCTCGTCCACGATCGGCCGCAGGTAGTTGCTCTCCTTGAAGTGGGTGTCGACGTTCTTCTCCCAGTCGAGCTGGCCGATGATGAAGTCGAGGTCGTGGTGCTTCTCCTTCGGCATGTCCTTGACGAGCAGGCTCCAGGGCACCGCCCGCCCCTCGACGAGCGATTGGAACATGGCGAACACGTCGCTGCCCCACTGCGGCTCGTAGGTGAGCAGCGACCCTGGGGCGTGGAGGACGCCCGGCGGGATCAGCCAGCCGGTGCCCCGCTCCAGGCGATAGGCCTTGGCGAGATCGAGGATGCGATTGTCGCCGCGGTTCCAGTTCTCCAGGCAGCGGCGGACGTCGTCCTTCGTGGTGCCCGGCTCCAGCCCCATGAAGGTGTAGGGAAAGTTGTTGTCGCAGTTGTTGTACTGCGGCGGGAAGTAATAGCTCTCGGGCTTGCCCTCCTGGCCCACGAGCTTGGCGTCGTCGAACGACTGGTGCATGTGGTGCGGGATCGGCCCCATGTTGTCGAAAAACTTCGAGTACACGGGCCACTTCTTGTAGGTGTCCCAGATCGGCTTGCCGACGAGCCGCCCCTGCCCCTCGGCCACGGCGTCGCGGAGCAGGAAGCGTTCGCCCTCGAACACGCACCACGAGAGCCCCTCGTCGGGCACGCGGCCCTCGTTGGCCGCCTCGGTGGTGCTCGCGAACCACCGCTCGTCGATGCCCCCCCGGTCGAGGCCGTAGGCGTAATAGTCGTCGGGATGGAGCCGGACGCGCTTGCCGGGATGGAGGAAGCTCCGCGGCACCCAGGTGGGCGAGAGCCGGAGGATGCCCCGGCCGGCGTCGAACGCCCGGTCGAGGGCGGCACCGACGTTCTTGGCCTCGGGAAGCCGGGCGGAGGACCGGGAAGCGCTGGCGTTGGCCATGAAAGATGCCCCTCTGCTGCGGTGTGCTGACGACGAGAGTGGGTTGTTGTACGGGGCTGCCTCCGGGCTCGCAAGAAGCCGCTGGGGTCGATGAGCCACAGCGACTAAAATCGGTCAGGCGGCGGCGCGAAGTCGGGCAGGCACGGGAACGGCGGGACGGCATGAGGTCGACACCACGCGAGCAGCAGGTGGCGGGTTCGGCGGTCGCCGCGCTGGTGCTCTTGGTCGCGTGCGGCGGTGCGGCCGCCGCGCCTCCGCCCGGCACGCGGGCCGTGGCCGACCACGTGCTCGCCGCGACGGTGGGCATCTCCTCCAAGGCGGCCGACGGCGCCGCGTCGTTCTCGGGCACCGGCAGCATCGTCTCGCCCTCGGGCCACATCCTCACCTCCACGAGTGTCGTGCCACCGGGAGCGACCGACATCCAGGTGATGTTGCCCGGCTTTCGCCGGCTGCCGGGAACGCTCGTGGCCGCCGACGCCGGGCTGGCGACCGCCCTGATCGAGGTCGAGGGGGAGGCGTTGCCCTTTCTGCCCGTGTCGCGCGAGCGGCCGGCCCTCGGGGAGCTCACCTATACCGCCAGCGACGTCGACAAGGTGATGCTCATGAGCGCGCGGGCCTCGTTCAGCCGCGGCGTCGTCAGCGGCCTCTACGACGTGACCAGGCAGGGGGAATCGTCCTACGAGGGTCCGGCGATCGAGACCACGGCCGCCGTGAACCCCGGCTCCGACGGCGGGCCGCTCGTCGATTCCCAGGGCCGGCTCTGCGGCGTGATCAGCCTCGGTGTCTCACCGCAGCGTTGGCAGGGCGTGGCGGTGCCGACGGCCATCCTGCTCGAGCGGTTCGCGCCCCTGCGGAAGGCGGATCTCCCGCTGTCGTTCGAGCCCCCGACCGGCCTGGAGGCCGATCCCGCCACGGCGGCCGCGGCGGAGCGGGCTGCGGACCTCTCCCGGGCGGCCGCGACGCTCGCGCCCTATCTCGTGGGTGTCGAAGTGGCCCGCCGCTTCCCGCCCGAGGCGCTGCCGCAGCCAGCGTGGGAGGAGCACCGGGCCGGGATCCGCGACTGGGACAAGCTGCCGGAACAAGAACGGGCGCGGCGGTTCGCCGCCTTCGCCAACGTCGCCCGCGCGCTGGAGGTGAATCAGTTGCTCCGGCGGCCGCCCGGCGCGGTCACCGGCCTCGTCGTCTCGCCCGCTGGGCACGTGCTCACGAGCCTCTTCAACCTCGGCGACGACACGGCGTTCGTGGCGAAGTCGACCGGCAAGCCGCCGGCATTCGACCCGAGCGAGCCGATCGAGAAACTGCTGGCCGAGCCGGCCGGAGGCATCGGCCGCCAGCCCAACGCCATCACGGGCGTCACCGTCATCCTGGCCGACGGCAGCCGCCGGCAGGCCGAGGTGGTGGCCCGCCACGAGCCGCTCGGGGTGGCGCTGCTCAAGGTGGAGGCCGAGGGGCTGCCCGCGTTCGATCTGGCCGCCGCCGGCTCCTCCCCGCTGCTCGGCGACGCGGTGGCCGTCGTCGGCCGGTCTCCGGGGAATGGCGGACACACGCTCAACATCGGCGTGGTGAGCGCGCCATCCCGCCTGCGGGGCTACCAGTTCCAGACCGACGCGCTTTTGAACTACGGCAACTCCGGCGGTCCGGTCGTCGACGCGGCGGGCAACTTCCTGGGGATCGCCACGGCGCCGATCGAGCCCGACACGGTGCTGGGCCGGCTGTACGCCCCGCAGCAGCTGATGCGCTGGACGCGGGCGCCCAACTCGGGCGTCGGGATGGTGGCCCGGGCCGACCGGATCGCCGCCGCCCTCGAGGCGCTCAAGGAAGGGCGATCGGTCGACCGGATCCCGGGGCCGTTTCTGGGCGTGCAGGCCGACACGGAGCGGGCGTTCGGCGAGGATGTCGTGATCGGCGGCGTGTCGGCCGGCTCGCCGGCCGACAGGGCGGGGCTCAAGAAGGGAGACCGGCTGCTCGAGTTCGACGGCGTCGAGCTCAACACCTGGCGGGATCTCACCGATCGGATCGCGGCGAGCCGGGGAGGCGACCGGGTGACGCTGCTCGTGCAGCGGCCGAGCCGGGGGCCGCGGCTGGTGATCGCCGGCCGCGACGTGGAGACGCTCGCGGACCTCGAGCGGCTCAAGAAGTCGCTCGCCCCCGGCGCGACCTTCGAGGGCGTGCTCACCACCGACGACACGCGCGAGATCGAGGTCGTGCTGGAGGAGAACCGATGACCTCGTTCCCCGCCCGCGTGTGGCTCCTGGCCGTCGGGCTGCTCGCCCTGCCCGGGGCGGCGGCCGAGCCGACCGACCTCGCGGAGCTCTGCGTCCGGGTGCGGCCGGCGTTCGTGTTCATCGGCGGGGGCAGCGGCGTGATCATCCGGCCCGACGGGCTGATGCTGACCAACGACCACGTCATCGGTCACAAGCGGTCGTTCACGGTGCGGATCGGCGACGGCCGCTCGTTCAAGGCGCGGGTGCTCGGCACCGATCCGGTCGGCGACGTCGCGGCGCTCAAGCTCGAGCTGCCGGAGGGCGAGACCGTGCCCTGGCTGCCGCTCGGCGACTCCGCCGCGCTCCGCGTGGGCGACGAGGCCCTCGCCGTGGGCAATCCCTTCGCACTCGGCGTGCTCGATCAGTCGCCCACCTTCACCGTCGGCATCATCTCGGCCCTCAATCACACCCAGGGTGAGTATGCCGAGTGCATCGTGACCGACGCCGAGGTGAACCCGGGCAACTCGGGCGGTCCGCTCTTGAACATGGCGGGCGACGTGGTCGGCATCAACGGTCAGATCAGCACCCGCTTCGGGCTGCGGAGCAACACCGGGCTCGGCTTCGCGATCAGCGCCCGGCAGCTTGCGCTCTGGCTGCCGCGGCTCGAGGCGGCCGGCGGCGGGGAGGTGAAGCGCGGCCGGATCGCGGGGCTCGAACTGGAGGGTGCACCGGGGGAATCGGCCGCGGGCGCCGTGGTGCGGGACGTGGCCGACGCGTCGCCGGCCGCGGCAGCCGGCTTCGCCAAAGGCGATGCGATCGTCGGCCTCGACGGCGAGCCGGTGGCGAACCGGCTGCGGCTCCAGGGCCTGCTCGGCATCTACCCCGATGGCCACACGGTGCCGGTGATCGTGAAGCGGGGCGGGGGCGAAACGACCCTCGAGGTGACGCTCACGGCCCCCGAGCGGGCGAAGCTCGGGCTCGATCTCGTCCGGGCCAGGGGAGACGACCTCGTGCCCCGCGTCGCGACCGTTGAGGAGGGCTCGGCGGCGGCCCAGGCGGGCATCGCCGCGGGCGACGAGATCGTGGCGTGGGCCGGCCGGCGGCTCGAGTTCTCGAGCCGGGACGAGCGCCGGGCCTTCGACCGAATGCTGCGCACGAGCGTGAGTGTGGGCGACATCGTGCCGCTGACGGTGCGGCGCGACGACGGCCGGGGAGGCAAGGCCGAGGTGGAACTGCGGCTCGTCGCGAGGTGAGCCGCGACGGCCCGGCGGCCCTCAGGAGCCCGGTTCCGCCGGAACCGGGTCCGCGTTGACGCTGCGTCCTGGGTGATCCGGTCACGGAGTGACCGGACTCCTAAGCGTCGCCCACGATCGCGGCGGCGAGCTTCGCCACCGAGAGCGGCGCCGAGCCTTCGGCCTTGTTGTTGATCGTGATGAACACGTCGCGGCCCGCGGCGGCGGCCTTGCGGGCCAGGGTCGCGAGCGCCCCGCGGCTCGGGAAATCCTCCTCCACGAGCCGGTCGAAGGGGAAGTAGTCGGCCTTTGCCTCCTCGTACTGCCGGCCGGCGTGCAGGTTCCAGCGGGCCACCAGCGGCGGCCCGCTGCCTGCGGAATCGAGACGGAAGGCCCGGGCCTGTTCGGCCACCGGCGGCATGCGGGCGTGGACCGCCAGGCAGGGGACGCCCCCGGCCTCGTGGATCGCGGCGGCGACGTCGGGCGTGGCGAGTTCGGGATCGCGGACCTCGACGGCGTAGATGGCGTCCCGTCGCGGCAGCGCCGCGAGGAACTCGGCGATCCGGGCCGTCGTCCGCCGCACGTCCGCGGTCAGCCGGCGGCCCAGCGGCGGGAACTGGAACACCAGCGGCCCCGCCTTGCTGCCGAGGCCCTCGAGCGCCGGCGCGACGAACGCCGCCGCGGCGGTCGCCGCGTCGAGGAAGGTCGGATTGTCATGCGCGGCCGCCCCCGACCCGGGCTTGCGGACCACCGGGTCGGTGAAGGCCGCCGGCGCCTTGACCACGAATCGGAAGGCGGCCGGCACGTCGGCCGCATAGCGGGCGAACTCGGCCGCAGGCAGCGGGGCGTAGAAGGTGCGGTCGAGGCTCACCGTCCGAAACAGCGGCTGGGCGGCGTAGGCCGCGAGGCCGAGTCGGGCGAGCCGCTGCTCGCTCTCGGGCTTGCCGTCGCGGGGGGCGTAGACGAGGCCCGTCCAGCCGGGGAACGACCAGCTCGAGGTGCCCAGATGGATCCGCGGCGGCAGCCGCGCCGCGATCGCCGCATCGGCCGGATCGACCGCGGCCGGCGCGACGGGCCGCGGGGTCGCCCCGCGGCGGCGGAGCGCGTCGCCGCCGCCGTCGAACCGCTCGTCACCGAACATCGAGAGTTGTCGGGAAGCCATGCGCGTAATGAGAAAATCGAGCCGGGGCGAGCAGCCGCCTGACCGCCGCTTCCGCCACTGTATAGAATGCCGCCCGCGGGATCCGGCTGAGTTGGCCGGTGGGCCTCCGGCCACGCCCCGCCGCCCCGTCCGATCGCCATCAGGAGCACCAGCCGTGAGTTTCCGCAAGTCCCTCGACAATGAAGTGGCCGAAGCGCTCAACGAGCAGATCAAGATCGAGGCGTCGGCGGCCTTCCTCTACTTCTCGCTGGCCTCCTGGGCGAATGTCCGTGGCCTCACCGGCATGGCCTCCTGGTTCCGGGGCGAGGCCCACGGCGAGCTCACGCACATGAACCTGTTCGTCGATTACCTCAACGACCGCGACTACCAGGCGAAGTTCGGCACGATCCAGGCGCCGACCTGCGAGTGGGACAGCCCGATCGCGGCCTTCGACATGGTCCGCACGCAGGAGCACGTGCTGCTGCAGCGGATGAACGACCTGATCAACCTGGCCGACAAGCACAACGATCATCTGACCCACAGCTTCCTGACCCAGTTCGTGCCGCAGCAGATCGCCGACACGGCCGAGGCCGACGACGTCCACGACCGGCTGATGCTCGTCGGCGGCGACGGCCACGGCCTGATCCTGATCGACCAGGAACTCGGCCGCGAGGCGGAAGCGGAGGGCTGAACCGCGGTGGGCGGTCCGGTCCTCCCCTGGCCGGATCCCAGGAGTCCGGTCACTCCGTGACCGGATCACCTGGAGTGGTGAACTGAGACTGACCCGGTTCCGGTCAGGAGTCCGGTCACGCCGTGACCGGATCGCTTCGACTGGTGCGCTGAGATTGACCCAGTTCCGGTCAGGAGTCCGGTCACGCCGTGACCGGATCACCTGGAGTGGTGCACTGAGATTGACCCGGTTCCGGCGGAACCGGGCTCCTGGGAGGGAACCGGGCTGCCCAACCCGTTTCCGCTGGAAAATCCATCTGGCCCGTGGCGGCCTTCGGCGTCAGTATCTCGCCCCCCGCGTCCGGGAGCGGCGCGGGATCGGCCCCGATTGACGACTGCCGCCATGTCGAGCCTCACCTCCCCGGTGCTCGGGATCTCCGCGATCGCCGTCCACGAGCCCTCGTGGCAACTCGACAACGGCTGGTTCGGCGACACGATGCCACGGAAGTTCGCCCATCACACGGGCATCGAATCACGCGGCGTCTCGCTCGTGGATGAGGTGACGATGGGGCTGGCGGCCGTGCGCCGCCTCCAGCGGGAGACCGGCTGCGATCTGTCCGCCTGCCGGGGAATCATGTTCGTCTCCCCGTCGTTCATTCCCGCGAGCGTCGCCCGCCGCGCACTCGATCCCGCCGCCGCGGCCGCCGAACGGCCGGGCACGGCCGCCCGGCGACTGACCGCCGCCCTCGGCATCCCCCGGTGTCGCGCCGTGGGCATCAACTGGTTCTGCTGCGGCTACAGCCGGGCGCTCGAGCTCGTGCAGCGGCGCTGGGCGCCGAAGCTCGGCCTGCGGCGGCACGACTACCTGCTCGTGGTGGTGGCCACCCGGATCAGCCGAATCACCGACTACGGCTGCGGCCAGACCGCGGGTCTGTTCGGCGACATGGCCTCGGCGACGCTCATCGCCCCGGCCGGCAACCGGCGTCATCCGCCCCACTTCGAGATCGTCCACGCCGCGGCCCAGCGGCAGCCGGCCGACCGGCCCGCCTTCGACTTCCACGTCCGCAGGGAGGTGCCGGTGCCCGTCCCGCGGGGCGGCAGGATGGTGGCCGACGAGCGGCTCGTCTACTCCCTCGACGGCATGGCGATCGCGGAAGCCGCGCCGCGGGCGATGGCCGCCGCCACCGCGGCGTCGCTCGCCGTCGCCCGACTCGCTCCCGGCGACGTCGACTTCGTGGTGCCCCACCAGGCCGGCACGGGCATCGTGCGGTTCACGGGCATGCAACTCGACTCACTCGGCATCCGAGGCGAGGTCGTCAACGGCCTGGTGGCCCGCACCGGCAACGTCAGCGCCTGCTCGGTGCCCCATGCGCTCGCCGCGACCTGGCCGCGGCTCAAGGGCGTGATCGCCTGCCCGACGGCGGCGGTGGGGGCTCCCGGGCGGCCCGAGGTGTTGCAGGGCTGCGTGCTGCTCCGGGCGACGCCCCACCACGAGCGGCAGCCGAGCGTCGCGGCCTAGAACTGATTCACGATAGCTCTAGTGACGACGCCGGAAGCTGAGAGAGCTCGGTGAGGGGGTCGGCGAACGCTCGAGGAGCCTTGGGCGTATCCTCGCCCCGGCGACAATCCGAAGGACCGCGAAGCGGCGACTTTTGCCGCCCCCGAACCGGTGCTACACCAAACTCGAATGCGCTCTAGTGGCTGGGCCGCAGCCGCGCGCGGGAAGCGCAGGCCCGCGTGATCGGCAGCCGTCGCCCGGCACCCGGCGTGAGAGCGCGGGGAGCGGGAGTCAGAGCGTCTCCTCGAAGACCTGCTCCACCGGCACCACCCGATCGGCCCCGCCGGCCGTCGGGCTCTTCAGGTGCAGCCAGATCGGGATCGGGGTCTCCAAGCGGTAGCGCACCCCGGCGGGCGTGCGTTCCCAGCGGACGGCCACGGGCTTGTCGGTGCCCGGCAGCGGCACCAGTCCCTCGGCCCACTCGAGCGGGCCATCGACGAACGAAAGCTCGACATGCCGTTCGCCCAGGTCCTGCCGCGGCTGGAGCCCCAGGACGTAGCGCGAGAGCTGCCACGTGGGACAGCCCGCCCACTGGTGGCACTGGCTCCACCGCAGGTCGAAGACCTCCGGCCAGGTCGTGCGGCCATTCGCCAGGGCCCAGCCCCAGCAGGTCCGGTACTGGTCGAGCACGAAGCCCAGTTCCCCATGCTCGATGAGCAGGGGCATCACGAAGTGCGCGAAGTAGGGGGTGATCAGCTGCGGATTGCTGGCTGCCGGGTCGCTCAGCCGCGGCGCGTCGGGATTGTTCGGGAAGCAGTTCAGCATGTGCCGCTTGAGGGCCGCGATGCACTCGCGCTTCCGCGCTCCCTCGAAGAAGCCCAGTCGCAGGCCGAGCGCCGCCCGGTGATAGCCGATCCGCGACCAGGCGTCACCGCCCCGGTCGAACTCCTCGGCGTAGGATCGCTCGAGCCGCGCTGCCACCGCGGCTGCCAGCCGACGGTAGTGGTCGGCCCGGTCTTCCTTGGCGAGGGTCCGGCACCAGCGCTCCATGGCCCGCAGGGCCGCCAGGTAGTGAAGGTTCACGCCCATGTCGCTCGGACCCGGGTTGCGGACGTAGCCCCAATCCACGAAGCCCCAGCCGAGCGAGTCCTCGATCCCTTCCGGCGACCACTTGGCCTCGAACGCGGCGAGGTTCCGTTCCGCCGCGGGAAACAGCTCCTCCAGCAGGGCCCGATCTCCGGCCAGTTCCCAGTAGCGGACGCAGGCCGAGACCCACTGGGCGGCGAAGGTCGACAGGTAGATGTCCTGCCCCGGGCACATCCCGGCCACGAGTCCGTCGGCCCGGGCCGACTGTGCGAACTGCACCAGCCCGCGCCGGCACATCCGCAGGTCCGTGAAGGCCGCGGCCGCGATCTCCATGCCGACCGTCACGACGTCTCCCGCCCACTGCCCCCGCTCGCGGGTCGGATTGTCGGTCAGTCCGTCTTCGGCGCAGGCCCGGTGGGTCTCCACGCCGACAGCCCAGATCCGGTTCAGGAGCTCGTCGGCGCAGCGAAACGCCCCCTCCGGCGGGCCGTAGTAGCAGCGCTCGAGCACCTTCTCTTCCACGAAGCTGACCTGGTCCGGCGGCGCCAGCACATGGACTTCCAGAAACCGGCCGCCCTTGGGCGTCAGCGGGAAGAACTCCTGCCGCCCGCCGCGGGCGACGAAGTGGTCGAGGTTGCACGAATCCCCTGCCGACAGCGTGATCCACGGGGAGACCCGCCCCTCCGCCAGCGCTTCGGACGCGGCGAACTCGACGACCGCCCCCGCGGGCAGGTCGAGTACGAACTGCGGCCGCATCAGCCGCACGCGGCCGAGGTCGTAGCGGCGCCACACGCCCTGCGGCGGCACGTCGCGCGGGGCGAGGTCGCGAAGAAAGAAGCGGGCCGCCGGATTGCACGTCTCGTAGCCGAAGGTCTCCGCGCAGTGCCCGTCGGCGACCGCCGTGACGGTGTGCTCGATCGCCTGCGGGTTGGCGATGCCCACGGGCGTCGGCCGACCCAGCGTGCGTTCGACGCCCACGGGCGCCTGCCAGGGGGCGTCGTCGTAGTCCGGGGCCTGCCAGATGGGCACCAGCCGCGTGTCGAGCCACTCGATCCAGCCGAGCTGCGGGTTGATGCGGCGGAAGCGCGGCGTGTATCCACCGATGCCCGACGATTTCCAGCGGGTTTCCACCGGCTTCCCCTGGCTCACGATCTCGCACCACAGGAAGGGATCGAGCGTGCGCAGCATCCGCGTGTCGGCCCCGACGTGATGCACCTGCACCGCGAGCACGTGCCGCCCCGGTTCGAGCCTGCGGCGAAAGGTCTGGTATTCGGGAAACTCGGGCTTGAAGCGGGCCGGACCCTCGGCGAAATACTCGCCGTCGAGCCACGCCACGAACCACGACGCCCCCAGGAGCCGGAACTCGACCTCGCCCCCAGCGGGCAGGTCGAACGTTCCCCGGAAGGCCGCATGGGTGTCGGCCGCCACGGGGCCGTCGACGAGCCACAGCGGCGAGGGACTGCCGTCCGCCGCGGTCGCATCGATCGTCGTCGCCAGAAGAGCGAGGCCGGCCAACCATCTCACGCGCATGCGAGCCCTTTTCCGAGCGGGGGTGAAACGAAATCGCGGTCGCCATCCATATTTTTCCGCCCGCCGACCGAGGGCGAGCCCGATCCACGACCGATGTGAGTCACCGCCAGTATGTTCCGGATCCATTGAAGGGGGAACCATGCCGCACGGGCGGCTTGGTTTCACCGTTGCTGGTCGCGGCGAAACTGCAGGGCTTGTCGCTCGGCCGCTTCCCAGCGGCCGGCTTGTGCAAGGTCGATGATCGAGCGGTAGCAGGCGTATTCGTCGGGCCCGATCTTTCCGGCGACATGATCGCGATCGATGAGTTCCCTGGCGCGGGCGAGCCGCTCGGGGCTCTTCGTGTTGGCGGCGGTGCGCAGGGCGGCGGAATAGCGGCGGTTGGCGAACTCGACCCGGGGCGCTCTGGGTCGGCAGCCGGCGAGCGCAGGGATTGCGAGGAGGCCGGCGATGAGCACGATCAGCCGCCCGGCCCGCGCGCCTGCCCATCCGGCTTTGTCCGCGTTGGCCCGATCACGACGCATCGCCGGGTACCTGCTCGCCGCCGTCGATGCTCGACAGGGCGGCCCAGACATCGTGGTTGATCGATTCGGAGATGAACCGCACCGCCCCGTCGCCGAAGGTCACGTTGCAGCCGCCGGCATGATCGGAATACATCTGGCAGACGTGGGCGACCGGGTCGTTGGGCGGATGGATGACGGCGGCTTCACCGTCGGCCGGGCCGCTGTGCACGAGCAGCAACGTGGCCGCGCCGTCGGGTTCGCTGCCGACCAGCGCCATGAAGGTGTCGCTCGGGTGGCTGGCGGCGCCAGGCAGCGTGCCGGCCCACGCCTTCTGGGAGACCCGCTGCGAGTGCTCGCCGAGAAACACCGTCTTCGACAGGCCGTCGCCGATCCGGCTCACAGAGAGCCAGCTGTTCCGGTAGAGCGGCCCGTTGGCGTGACGCTCCCACGACTCGAGCGGCTCGGCCCAGGGCTCGGCGTGGCCCGAGTTGCCGACGTAACTGGAGCGGCCGAGCCGGGCGCCGGAGGGGTGCGGGCTCGCCGACTCGGAGAGCACCAGGAAGGGCGCGGCCGGACCGCCGTCGGACGGGCAGCGGAAGACGGCCGGCGACGCGGTGACGATCGGCTGGTTCTCCGTTGCCCCGATGCCGATGCCGGCGGCCGGCCGGTAGCGATCCGCCAGGGCCGACTCCTCCAGGTAGGCCGCGATCAACATGCCCCAGCCGGTGCCGGGCGGCCGGTCCCGCGAACCGGGATCCGTGGGCTGGCGGGCCGCGTCGCTCACGTAGCCGGCCGGCAGCCGCCGCTTCGCCGACTCGTGGACGAGGACCGCCAGGCCGAGCTGCCGGAGCTTGGAGGCGCAGCTCGTCCGGCGGGCCGATTCGCGGGCCGACTGCACCGCCGGCAGGAGGATTCCGATCAGGCTCGCGATGATGGCGATCACCACGAGTAGTTCGACGAGCGAGAACGCGGCCCGGCCTTTGCCGCTGGCAATCCGCACTTTTGGGGCCTCAAAACTATTTTTTTGATGACTCAAAACCGGGGAAGTCTAGGGGGTGGAGCACGAGGAGCAAGCGGCGGGGCGGAGGCCGGGGGGCGCGGCCGTGGACCGACCGAAAAAAGCCTGCAAAAAAAGCGAAATAGTTTCGCGATCTGCTCGCCGCCGCCGCGGCATGGTAGGAACTTCTGGGTCGTCATGCCGCCCTCGCCGCCAGCTACCGCCCTGCGTGCCCTCGCCAGTCGCCTCGACGGGGAGCTTCGGCTCGACGACGTCGCCCTGGCGATCTACTCGACCGACGCCTCGGAGTATCAGGAACGGCCGCTGGCGGTGGCCCTGCCTGCGAGCGAGGCCGACGTGGCGGAGCTCGTGCGGTTCGCCGCGGCCCATCGCGTGCCGCTCGTGCCCCGGGCCGCGGGCACGTCACTCGCGGGCCAGGTCGTGGGGGGCGGGATCGTCGTCGACGCGGGCCGGCACCTGAACCGGATCGTGTCGCTCGACGCCGGGCAGGCCCGGGTCCGCGTGCAGCCGGGTGTGGTCCGCAACGAGCTCAACCGGTTCCTCGCGCCCCACGGCCTGTTCTTCGCGCCGGAGACCTCGACGGCGGCCTGGGCGATGATCGGCGGGATGGTGGGCAACAACTCCTGCGGCTCCAACTCCATCGCCTGGGGCACGACCCGCGATCACCTCGTCCGCGCCCGTGGCTTTCTGGCCGACGGCAGCGAGGCGACGTTCGGCCCGCTGGAGGCGGACGAGTTCGCCGCCAAGTGCGCCGGCCCCGACTCGCTCGAGACGAGCCTCTACCGCGCCGTCCGCGACATGCTCGGCGACGAGGTGACCCGCCGGCTCGTCCGCGACTCGTTCCCGCGGCCGGAGGTGACCCGCCGCAACACCGGCTACGCCCTCGACGCCCTGATGGACGCGGGCTGCCTCGATCCCGCGAGCCGCCGGCCCTTCAACTTCTGCAAGCTGCTCGCGGGCTCCGAGGGGACGCTCTTCTTCGGGGTCGAATACGAGCTCAATCTCATCCCCTTGCCGCCGCCGGGCGGGCTGTTGTGCGTCCATTGCCGCAGCGTCGACGAGGCGCTGCGGGCGACGCTCGTCGTGATGCGGCCCGACCGCGAGCCGTCCGCCCGGGCCACCGCCTGCGAGCTGATCGACGACAAGATCCTCTCCTGCACCAAGGACAACCTCGAGCAGGCCCGCAATCGCTCCTTCGTCGTGGGCGATCCGGGGGCGGTGCTCGTGGTCGAGATGCGGGACTCCGACGCGGGCTCGCTCGCCGCCAAACTCCGCGGCGTCGCGGCCGAGCTCGAGGCCGCCGACCTCGGCTACGCCTATCCGCTGCTTTTCGGGGCCGACGCCGGCAAGGTCTGGGAACTCCGCCGGGCGGGCCAGGGGCTCGTCAACAACGTGCCGGGCGACCGGAAACCCCGGGAGATCGTCGAGGACACGGCCGTGGCCGTGGCCGACCTGCCCGCCTACATCGCGGAGTTCGACCGGCTGCTCGCCGACAAGTACGGCATCGACTGCGTCCACTACGCCCATGCCGGCGCGGGCGAGCTGCACCTGCGGCCGCTGTTCGACCTGCGGTCGCCCGCCGGCCTGGCGATGTTCCGCGACGTGGCCACCGACGTCGCGGCCCTGGTCAAGAAGTACCGCGGCAGCCTCTCGGGCGAGCACGGCGACGGCCGGCTGCGGGGCGAGTTCATCCGCTCGATGGTGGGCGCGGAGTGCTACGAGCTCTTCCGCCGGATCAAGCGGGCCTTCGATCCAGAGGGCATCTTCAATCCCGGCAAGATCGTGGATGCCCCGCCGATGGACACCCACCTGCGAATCCTGCCGGGCCAGCCCGAGCCCGTCCATGCGACGGTGTTTCGCTTCGCGGAGGCCGGCGGCATCCTCCGCGCGGCCGAGAAGTGCACCGGCGTGGGGCAGTGCCGGAAGCCCGCGGCGGCCGGCGGCACGATGTGTCCCAGCTACATGGCCACCCGCGACGAGGACCACACGACGCGGGCCCGGGCCAACGTCCTCAGGCAGGCGCTCGCCGATCCGGCGGCCGCCGATCCTTGGGGCCGGCCGGAGCTCGCCGCCGTGATGGATCTCTGCCTCTCCTGCAAGGCCTGCAAGAGCGAGTGCCCGTCGAACGTCGACATGGCCCGGCTCAAGGCGGAATGGGAGCAGCACCGCCACGATCGGCGGGGCGTGCCGCGGCGCAGCCGCCTGATCGCGGGCTCCGCCGCGCTGATGCGACGGGCGGCGGTGGCTCCGTGGGCCTACAACCTGGCCGTCACGGCGCCCGGCATCTCCCGCCTCGTGAAGCGGTTTCTGGGCTTCGCCCGGGAGCGGTCGCTGCCGCGGCTGCCCGGCACGACGCTCCGGAGCTGGTGGCGGCGGCGGGGTGGCGCCCGGGGCTCGGGGCGGCTCGGCCGGGTGCACCTCTTCGCCGACGAGTTCACCGACACCCTCGACGCGGAGGTGGGGATCAAGACGGTCGAGCTGCTCGAGCGGCTCGGCTGGCACGTCGTCATTCCGGAGCACGTCGACAGCGGCCGGGCCCAGTTTTCGAAGGGGCTCGTCCGCGAGGCCCGCGACCTGGCGGCCCGCAACGTCGAGCTGCTCGCAGGCGTGGTCACGGCCGACGAACCGCTCGTGGGCGTGGAGCCCTCCGCGATCCTCTCGTTCCGCGACGAGTATCCCGACCTGGTGCCCGACCCGCTCGTGCCACAGGCCAAAAAGTTGGCCGCCGGCGCGCTCTTGGTAGACGAGTTCCTGGCCCGGGCGGCCGCCGCCGGCCGGATCGGCCCCGAGGCCTTCACGGCCGAGCCGCGGCGGGTGCTCGTGCACGGCCACTGCCACCAGAAGGCCCTCTCGTCGGTCGAGCACACGGTGCGGGCCCTGTCGCTGCCGCGGAACTATGCCGTCGAGGTGATTCCGAGCGGCTGCTGCGGCATGGCCGGCTCCTTCGGCTACGAGCGGGAGCATTACGAGGTCTCGATGCAGATCGGCGAGCTCGTGCTCTTTCCCGCGGTCCGGGCGGCCGCGGCCGACGCGGTGCTGGCCGCCCCCGGCACGAGCTGCCGTCACCAGATTCTCGACGGCACCGGCAGGCACGCCCTGCACCCGGTCGAAATCCTCCACGCGGCGCTCGTGTGACGGGAGTGCGGAACCGGGTCAATGTCAGCGCAGCGGCGGGCACGATCCGGCGCGGTGCGCGAGCGCCTGGCCGAGCGCGTAGCCCAGGATCGAGCAGCCCAGGCCCCAGAAGTCGGAGGGCACGGTCG
This sequence comes from Planctomycetota bacterium, assembly GCA_046090525.1. Taxonomy (GTDB): domain Bacteria; phylum Planctomycetota; class Planctomycetia; order Pirellulales; family UBA1268; genus QWPN01. Next base: position 1,076 of record JBJTAA010000120.1, on the reverse strand, counting down.
TGACGGCCGTGAAGAAGGCCTCCGGGAGCCGGCCCTCGAGGTGCTCGATCGTGAAGGTGACGAGCCAGGCGCCGAGCCCCGCGAGCATGGCGAGCACCGCCGGCAGCGGGCCCCGGGGCCGGCCGTAGATGCCCATCGCGACCGGCACGAACAATGCCGTGAGCTGGATCGAGAGGGCCACGTCGAGCAGCTGCATCAGCGACTTGCCGCACAGCGCCATCGCCACGCCACCGAGCGACACGAGCACGACGCAGATCCGGTCGCGGAGCAGGCCGTTGCCGTCGAGCGGCGGCAGCCGCGAGAGCAGGTTGTGGCCGAGGATCGTGGCCGGGGCGAGCACGGCGCTCGTGGCGGTCGAGACCACCATCGACATCACCGCGATCACGAACACCACGAGCATCCACGGCGAGAGATACTCGCCGGCGAGGAAGCCGACCGGGTCGAGCTGGCCCTCGGGATGCGTGACGAGCGAGGCCAGGCCGAGGGTCACGGGAATCATGCCGAACACGAGGTAGAGCACGCCGGCGAGGATGCAGGCGTGCATGGCGGTGTTCGGGCTCTTGGAGGCGAACACCCGCTGCTGCAGGTCCTGCCCCGGGATGTTGCCGAAGAGCCCGGTGGCCCAGGCAGCGAGCCAGGGCAGGATGGCGGCCAGGCTCGCCTCGGCTGGCACGAGCCGGAGGTGGTCGGGATGGGTCTGGGAGACGCGGGAGTAGACGACCGCCAGGCCACGGAACGGGTCGCCGTCGCCGAGCCGGGAGTCGGAGAGCGTCGCCGCCATGAGCACGACGAGGCCCACCATGGCGATCACGATCTGGGCCGTGTCGGTAAGCGTCACCGACCACATGCCGCCGATCAGCGTGTAGGCGAGCGTGACGGCGGCCACGAGCAGGATGCCGACGACCAGCGGGATGCCGAAGTAGAGCTCCAGGATTCGTGCGAGGGCCAGGTACTGCAGGGCGATCCAGGAGAAGTAGCTCGGCACCTGGATGCAGGCCCCCACGACCTCCGCGGCCTTGCCGTACTTCGCGCGGTAGAAGTCGGCCATGGTGTAGAGTTCCATCTTCCAGAGCGGC
>JBJTAA010000119.1:0-6368 GCA_046090525.1 Planctomycetota bacterium | reverse complement strand
GGAGGCCCCGCGGGGCCGGTGAGGCGCAAGGAGGCGCGTCATGAATCCGCAGCATGGACGAGCGCAGGGAGACGCCCTGCCGCGGACGGTGGCCGCGGGTTTCCGCCCCGCGGAGACCGCGTGGCCGAGGATGCCGGTGGGCCGGTGTCGCCCGCCCCGCAGCGTGCTTCGGAGCCGGCATTGCCGGCCCGGGCTCGTGCTCGCCGCCGCGCTCGCGGCGCTCGCCGCGGGCTGCAAGAGCGATCTCAACCAGCAGCTCCTCGAGCGGGAACTCCGCTACCAGGAGGATCAGATCTACCAGCTCCAGGACGAGCTAGCCGAGAAGTGCGCCCGCCTCGAGCACGTGGCGGGCGAGAACGTGAGCCTCCGCCGGCAACTGGGCGTCTCGGACACCGATCCGGCCGCTCCTTCGCGGGGCCGCAGGCCGCGGACGCCCGGCGTACCTCCGGCGGCGACGGTGCCCCCGGCGATCGAGGTTCCCGACGCCGGCCCGCTCCCAGCGCCCCGCGGCGGCGGGCCGCCGACGGATCTGGCGCCGCCGACGCTCGAGGGCGTGCCCCCCTTGCCGGCCGAGCCGGGCAAGCCACCGGTGACGAGCGACGCGGGCGAAGGGCTCTCCCTGCCGCCGGCCGCGGCGTCGTTCGACCCCGCCGCCCGGCCGATCGAGGCGGTGACCGCCACGAACAGCGGCCCGGATCCGGCCGAGCCTGCCGCGCCGACGCTCGTGCGGATGTCGTACGACGAGGCGGCCGACGGGGGCGAGGCGGTGCGGCTCGCCGTCAACCAGACGGCCTCCTCCGCGGTGGACGCCGATGGCGACGGGCACAGCGAAGGCATCACGATCGCGATCGAGCCCCGGACCGCGGGCGAGCGGCTCACGGCCGTCGGCGGCGACGTCACGATCACGGCCTTCGACACCGCGGCTCCGCCGGCCGCCCCACCGCTGGCCAGATGGACTGTCTCGGCGGCCGACGCCCAGGCCCGCTTTCGCCCCTCCGGCCGCCGCCGGGGCGTCGTCCTCGACCTCCCCTGGCAGGGCACGCTCCCGACCGGCAAGCACGTCCGCGTCGTAGCCGAGGTGACGACCGCCGCCGGGCCGCTCGTGACCGAGGCGCTCCTGTCGGTGCGCTGAACCGGCCGGGCCTACAGCCCGTGATCCTCGAGGAAGTTGAGCAGGTCGGCGACGCGGCAGGAGTAGCCCCACTCGTTGTCGTACCAGCTCACCACCTTCACGAAGTTGCCGAGGCCGATCGTGTCGACGGCCGAGAAGATCGAGCTGTGCGGATCCTTCTTCAGGTCCGTCGAGACGAGCTCCTCGTCGGAGTACCGCAGGATGCCCTTGAGCGGGCCCTCGGCGGCCTTCTTCATGGCGGCGTTGATGTCGGCCGGCGAGGCCTCCTTCTTGAGGATCGCCGTAAAGTCCACCACGCTCACGGTCGAGACCGGCACCCGGAAGGCCATGCCGGTGAACTTGCCCTGGAGCTCCGGGATCACGAGGCCCACGGCCTTCGCCGCGCCCGTGCTCGAGGGGACGATGTTCAGGGCCGCGGCGCGGGCGTCCCGCAGGTCCTTGGCGGCCGTGTCGACGGTCTTCTGCGAGTTGGTGTAGGCGTGGACGGTGGTCAGGAGGCCCTTCTCGATCCCGAAGGTCTCGTGGAGCACCTTGGCCACCGGCGCCAGGCCGTTGGTGGTGCAGGAGGCGTTGGAGATCACGTGGTGCTTCTTCGGGTCGTACATCCCGTTGTTGACGCCCAGCACGATCGTGAGGTCCTCGTTCTTGGCCGGGGCCGAGATCACGACCTTCTTGACGCTGTCGCGCTTGTGGGCGACGGCCTTGGTGGCGTCGGTGAAGAAGCCGGTGCTCTCGACCACGATCTGCACGTCCTGGCTGCCCCAGGCGATCGCGCCGGGATCCTTCTCGGCGAAGACCTTGATCTTCTTGCCGTCGACGACGATGTCGTTGCCCTCGTGGCTCACCTTCCCGGCGAAGGGGCCGTAGTTGGAGTCGTAGGCCAAGAGGTGGGCGTTGGTCTTGGCGTCGGTGAGATCGTTGATCGCCACCACCTGCACGTCGCCATTGAGGCCGTACTTTTCGTAGATGGCGCGGTAGGTGAGGCGGCCGATGCGACCGAAACCGTTGATGCCGACGCGGATGGGCACGGGCAATCTCCTGGTGGCGAAAAGGGGCAAGACCGGCCGGGGTGGGCCCGCGACGCCGCGGGGGGCCGACATGAATGGCGGCGGGAATATACACGCGCTCGGAGCGGGTTCTCAATCGCCGCGGGCCCCGCGGCGGTGAAACCTCGCGTGGCCGGCGGCACGGCGGGCGCGGTAGGCTCGCCCTGCCATGCCCGAGCCGGTCATCCGCCTGGAAAACGTCCGCAAGAGCTTCGCCATGCCGGGGGGCGAGCGGGTCGACGTCTTGGACGTGCCCGGCTTCGTGCTGGCCGCCGGCGAGCAGGCGGCCCTCGAGGGCTCGAGCGGCTCCGGCAAGTCGACGCTCCTCCACGTGATCGCCGGGATCATGCGGCCGGACGCCGGGCGGGTGGAGGTGGCGGGCACCGACATCACGCGGCTCCCCGAGGGGCGCCGCGATCGGCTCCGGGCCGACACGCTGGGGCTCGTGTTCCAGCAGTTCAACCTCCTGCCGGGGTTCACGGCGCTCGAGAACGTGCTCGTGGCGATGTCGTTCGCGTCCGGCCGGCCCGATCGCGCCCGGGCGACCGCCCTGCTCGAGGCCGTGGGCCTGGCCCACCGGCTCCACCACAAGCCGGCGGAGCTCTCGACGGGCCAGCAGCAGCGGGTGGCCGTCGCCCGGGCCCTGGCCAACCGGCCGCGGGCCGTGCTGGCCGACGAACCCACGGCCAGCATCGATGCGGCCCACCAGCAGCAGGTCGTCGATCTTCTCAAGGGCACCTGCGCCGAGCAGGGTGTGGCGCTGCTCGTGGTGACACACGACCCGGAGGTGGCCCGGCAGTTCCCGCGGCGGCTCAGGCTCGAGGAGTTCAACCGGGCGGCACGTCACAAGGTCTGATCGCATGTCCCTCCTCGGCATCGCCTGGCGCAGCATCCGGCAGCGGCTCTTCACGAGCGGGCTGACCGCGCTGTCGCTGGCGCTCGGCGTGGCGCTGGTCGTGGCCACGCTCGTGATCGGCGGGGTGGTCCGCGACGCCTTCGCCTCGGGGCAGGGACTCGGCTACAACCTGATCGTGGGGGCGAAGGGGAGCCCGCTGCAGCTGGTCTTGAACAGCGTCTATCTCGTCAGCAAGCCGATCGAGAACATCCCCTGGAGCTTTTATCAGGAGTTCCTGCCGGCCGAGGCCCGCGGCGACCGCGTCGCCGGCCGCTACGCCGGCAGCGTGGCCAAGGCCGTGCCGATCTGCATGGGGGACTACTACAAGAGCTTCCGCGTGGTGGGCACCAATGCCGCCTACTTCGACACGCTCACCCTGGGCGACGGCCGGCCCTTCACCTTCGCGAGCGGCCGCAACTTCCGCGACGACGAGTTCTTCGGCGGCTTGGTCGGCAGCGCCGTGGCCACGACGCTCGGTCTCGCCGTGGGCGACACCTTCGCCCCCACCCACGGCGCCGACGACGGCCTCGTGCACGATCCCTTCACCGTGACCGGCATCCTCGCCCGCACCGACACCCCGGTGGACCGCGGGGTGTACGTGAACATGGAGGGCTTCTATCTCCAGGAGGGCCACGCCAAGCCGGTGCCGGAGGGGGAGAACTCGGCCCCGGCCGGGGCCGACGCGGCCCCGCCGGCGAGCCCCGGCAGCCCCGCCCCGCTCCCCTTCAACCAGCGGGAGGTGACGGCGATCCTCGTCCAGACCGCAGCCCCGGGCGGGCTGCCGCCGGAACTCTTGGCGATGGGCCTCAAGACCGCGGTCAACGAGGGACGCGACGGCCAGGCGGCCGAGCCCGTCCGTGAGATCCGCACGCTCCTGGATCTCTTCGTGCGGCCGCTCGAGCTCTTGCTGCTCTTGGTCACGACGCTCGTCGTGATCGTCTCGGCGATCGGCATCCTCGTGAGCATGGTCGGCTCGGCCCTCGAGCGGAGCCGCGACGTGGCGGTGATGCGGGCCCTCGGGGCGAGGCGCAGCCACGTGCTCACGGCCGTGCTCCTCGAGGCGATCATCCTGGCGGTGGGGGGCGGGCTCCTCGGCTGGCTCCTCGGCCACGCCATCGTGGCGGCGATCGGCCCCCTGATCACCACCAACGCCGGCGTGTCGGCCGGGTTCTTCTCGGCGGCGCCGCTCGGCGAGGCCCTGCTCGTGCCGTTCCTGGTCGGGCTCGCGATCCTCTCGGCGCTCCTGCCGGCCCTGGCGGCCTATCGCACCGACGTGGCCAAGTGGCTCTGAGGATCGTTCCATACGCCGGCGGCGCTCGACCCGCATCGACCCTGCCAAAGCCCGCAAGTTCCTGCCCCGGAGACACCGAGCGTGCGCCTGCGGACGCAACCCTGGCATGGCGACACCGGCGGCCACGGGCCGGCGCGATTCTTCGTCGTGTTCCTGGCCACGATGTTCGCCCTGGAGCTCGGGATCATGGCGGTGCTCCCGCGGCTCGTGCCCCGGGACGCGCCGCCGCTGGCCGCCGCGGTCATCGACGGGGCCGTACTCACGGCCATCCTCGCGCCCCTCGTGTGGTTCGGCTTCGTGCGGCCCGTCCAGCGGCTGCACGAGAGCCGGGGGTTGCTGCTCGACCGGCTCCTCTCGGCCCAGGAGGATGAACGCCGCCGGATCGCGGCCGACCTGCACGATGGCCTCGGGCAGAACCTGACCACGATGCTCCTCAGGCTCAGCGTGATCGCGGACTCGGCCACCACCGACGCGGTCCGCGAGAACGCCGCGGCCCTGCGGGAGATCGCCTCAACCTCGCTCGCCGAGATCCGCGAGCTCGTCCGGGAAACGCGGCCGCCGGTGCTCGACGACCTCGGGCTGGCCGCAGCCCTCGACCGGCAGCTCGCCGACGTGGCGGCCGCGACCGGCATCGCCGCCACCTTCTCTTGGCCCGACGGCGACAGCCGCCGGTTCGCACCCGAGATCGAGACGGCCGTCTATCGCGTGGTGCAGGAGGCCGTCACCAACGCCGTGCGCCATGCCGCCGCGAGCCGGATCGAGGTCGCCCTCGCCGCGACCGCCGAGACGCTGAGGGCGATCATCCGCGACGACGGCCGGGGCTTCGATGTCCGCGGCGCCCTCCAGCCCGCGCGGCAGCCGTTCGGCCTGTTGGGCATGCGGGAGCGGGTCGCCGTGCTCGGCGGTGTCATGGACGTCACGAGCGAGCCCGGCCGCGGCACGGTCGTGGAGGCCCGGATCCCGCTCGGACAGGGAGCCTCACGATGAGCGACCCGATCCGCGTCCTGATCGCCGACGACCACGCCGTGATGCGGGCCGGCCTGCGGCTCCTGCTCGAAACGCAGACCGACATGCGCGTGGTCGACGAATGCGGCACCCACCAGGAGGTGCTCGCCGCCCTCGCGAAGCACCGCGGCGGCATCGACGTCGTGTCGCTCGACCTGTCGATGCCCGGTGGCTCGGCGGGCACCCTGATCGAGGACATCATCCGCAGCCAGCCCGACGTAGGGGTCGTCGTCCTGACGATGCACGACGACGCCGGTCACGCCCGCCGCGCGCTCGCTGCGTGAGCCCGGGGATACGTCGTCAAGTCGGCCGCCGACCGGGAGTTGCTGGCGGCGATCCGGGCCGTCGCGGACGGCCGTACCCACGTGGGGCAGACGGTCAGGGGGGAGGCGGTCGCTGAGCCGAAGCGGCCGGCCACCGGCGGGTCGCCGCTCGACACCCTCAGCGACCGGGAGCGGGAGGTGCTCGTGCTCCTGGCCCAGGGTCACACCAACCAGCAGATCGCCGATCGGCTCTACCTGAGCGTCAAGACGATCGAGTCGTACCGGGCGCGGCTGATGACCAAGCTCGGGCTCACGAACCGGGCGGAACTCACGACGTTCGCCCTTGACGCGGGCTTGATCGGCGGCGGGTGATCCGGCCGCCAACGCGGCGTCCGGCACGAGCGTCTCGTGGGATCCGAAGCCACGTTTGCGGGGTTTCCCCGGCAGGCTGGTCGTGGGGAAAATAGGGTATGGTTGGCGACGGCGGACGCCGGTTTCGCCGGTCTCCCGATCGGGTTGACATGAGGACGAGGAGCCACGGCCTGCCGATGAACACGACGCGAAGCCCCTTCGCCCGGCCGCTCTCGTCGCCGGCGGGCTGCCCGGCGGTGGTGCTGTGGGCGGTCCTGGCCGCGACGACCGGGGCCTGCGCCAACCAGCGGGCCCCGAGCGAGCCCGAGCGAGCGCCGGCGGCCGCCGAGAGCCCACCGCCCACGACGGCGGCCCCGGCCGCGTC
>JBJTAA010000118.1:0-12960 GCA_046090525.1 Planctomycetota bacterium | reverse complement strand
CTCCACGTCGGCATGCCGGCCCCCGTCGGAGAAGCTGTCGGGCGTGACGTTCACGATGCCCATCACGAGCGGCCGCCGCAGCGTCCCAGCCGGATGCGGCAGCTCGAGCCGCCGCGTGCGAAGGTGCCAGTGGGTGGGCCGCGCATCACTCATGCACGCCAGCGTAGCACGCGCAGGCGAGGGCTTGCCGGTGCCCCTCGGGAGTCCGGTCACGCCGTGACCGGATCACACTGAACGTCACCTTGGGTGACGCGGGCTCGGGGCTGCCGATACCCCCTCGCTGGACGCTCACGAAGGCCCTCCAGGCCTCCGTTCACTGCGTGTCCGCTGCGCTTCGCCATCCTTGGCTCCGCTTGCTTCCACAGCCCGCTCGGGGGCATCGGCAACCCCGAGCAGGTCCACGGTCGGCAGACAGAAGTGGCCGCGGCCCCCTACCAGGGCTCTTCCATCAGGCCCACGATCTGCTGGGCGAGCTTCACGATCGCTTCCTGCTGCGTGCTCGCCACCGAGCGGCCGAACTAGGGCACGAGCGAGGCCGCCTGGCCCACGTCCACCGGGGCCGCCGGCAGGGGCACGTCGCCCGCGGCGATCACCGTGCCGCCGCGGTCAGCCCAGGTGACGAGCACCTGGTAGTTCAGCTCCACCTGCCGCGACTGGTCGGTGGGGCTCTCCACCACCATCCGCTTTGTGTCGGCCACCACGCGGCCCGTGAGCACGCTGTCGGCGGCCGCCTCGCTGCCCACCACCTTGAAGGGCGTCCGCTTCTCGATCTCCTTGCAGACCGCCTCCGTGAGCCGTTCCCCGACGTCGATCGCGGGCGTCGTGCGGAACGAGTCACATTGGAAGATCGGCACGTAAATCGTGCGGACGTTGTTGGCGTAGAGCGTGTTGTTGCCGAACCGGTAGCTGGCGCAGCCGGCCGCCGAGGCGAGCGCAGAAGCCGCCAGGCAGGCGGCCCACCAGCGGCGACGGCGCGGGCTCACGGGCGACCTCCGGACGAGAGACTCTCAGAACTTGGGGGGCGCGTCGCCCCCCTGCGGCTCCAGCGCGATCGCCTGCTGCTCCGCCGCCTCGGCCATCGCGTCGAGCTCGGCCTCCTTGAGCGAGTCGGGATTGAGCACCCGCGTCAGCATCGGGAAGGGATCGTCGGAGACGTCCTCGAGACCCGTGATCGATTGGTACTTCTCGCGGGCCGCCTGGGCGAGCATCGTCTCCGGATAGTCGCGGGCGATCATCGCGTAATACATCCGCGCCGCCGAGTAGTGCTTGCCCTTGGCGTAGAACTCGGCCCGCCGCCAATGCCGCTCGGCCTGCCAGGAGGCGATCTGGCCCCGCGTCTTCTCCACGCGGGCTTCCTCCTCCCGGCCGAGCTGGTCGGGAAACTGCACGAGCACCTGGTCGGCGAGGATCTCCGCCTCCTCGAGGATGCCCCCCTCGTAGGCCGGCCCCTGGTAGGCCTGCAGCTTGGCCTGGAGGCCGAGCAGGTGGGCCTGGAGCAGGAAGTCGCTGTCGGGATACTCGCTCCGCAACAGCCCGTAGAAGTAGTCGGCGTCGAGCCACTCGTGCTCGAGGAAGTGGGCGTTGGCCTGGGCCATCAGGCTGTCGTCGGCCAGCGGCCCGCGCGGGTCGTTGATCCGCACGTGGTCGAAGGCCTTCATCGCCCGGCCCCGGGTGTCGAACAGGGGCCGGCTGCGGTCGGCCACGTTGGGCACGATCGTGGGGTAGTGATACTTGTCGTCGAGCGCCAGCCAGTACTGGGCGATCACGAACTGCCGCTGGGCGATCCGGTCGAGATACTTCGTGTTGGCGAACTTCTTGACCAGCTCGTCGTAGGCGTCTTCCGCCTTCGGATACTGGTCGGTGAAAAACAGGCACTCGGCGAGCTGCCAGCGGGCATCCTCCTCGAGCGACGTGTCGGGCCAGCGATCGATCACCTTCTTGTATTTCGGGATCGCCCCCTTGTAGTCGCCCCCCTTGAAGAGCGCGTCGCCCTCGGCCATCGCGGCCCGGGCCACCTGCTCGTCGGGGCCGCGACCGGTCATCTTCTTCCAGCGGCGCCTGATGTTCTCCGCCTTGAAGTACTCGAAGCCGTAGTCCTGGCTGGCCCCGGTGTATTCCGAGGAGATCACCTCGCTGTCGGCGTCGTCGCCCAGTTCGCGGCTGACGTCGGCCTCCTTGGCGGCGGCCGCGGCATCCCCCTTGGCCCAGGGCCACTTGGGAGCCTGGAAGGTGGCGCAGCCTCCGGCCAGCGCGGCTGCGAGCGCCACGGTGGCTGCCGCCGCGCGGTGGCGGGCACCGCGGGCACTCGGGAGCGGGTCGTGGGGACGTCGGGTCAACTGGTCCTCCGCCGGGCGGCTGGCCGCAGCCGGGCTGCGACCCGCGTGGGCCTGCCGAGCAGGTGGGCGATGTAGGTGGTGATCACGGACCGGGCCTCCGTGATGGCGCGGGCCGGAAGCGGGATCGTGCCGGTGCCTGGAGAGACGCCGGCGCGGATCGCCGCCAGCGCATCGGCCGAGAGCCAGGCCACCGCGCGGCGGCCGGCGCGACAGCGGTCGCAGAGCGTGCCCCCTTCGAGCATCCCGAAGGCCGTCCGGCCGACGGTGCCGAGCGGGCCGCCGCACTCGGCGCAGCGACCGGCCTCCGGGGCGTGCCCCACGATCCGCAGCATCGCCAGCTCCGCCCGCAGGACGATCGCCGGCAGCAGGCGGTCTTCATCCCGCCAGTCGGAGAGCCGCCGCAGCGTCGCGTGTGCCACATCGAAGAGTTCCGGTTGCGGGTCGGCGTCGGCCGTGAGGGCGTCGAGCAGTTCGGCGATGTGCAGGCCGCCGAGCACCGCAGCCAGGCTCCTGCCGACGCGAAACCGGCTCTCGAGGCTGGCCTCGGTGAGCAGATCGAGCCCGCCCGACGGACGGCGGAGGACGAGTACCTGACTTGTCGAAAGCAGGTCAAGGCCGCCGTCGAAGCCGCTCTTCGGCCGCCACGCCCCCTTGGCCAGGGCCCGCAGCTTGCCGAACTCCCGGCAGAAGACCGTGACGACGCTGCTCGTCTCCCCGAACGGCACCGTGCGGATCACGATCGCGAGCGTCTTTTCAGCGGGCATGGCGGGCGGGCCTCGGCGGCCGGCGGGGCGGGGCGGGCAGCCCGACGGCCGCCATCACCGTCCGCTCCCGCCTGCGCATCCTGCGCCGCTCCCCCGGTGTCCCGTCGTCTTCACCGGCGAGGTGCAGCAGGCCGTGCACCACGTAATACGCGAGCTCGTGTCGCGCCTGCCAGCCGAGTTCCCGGGCCACGCGGCGGGCCGTCTCGGCGCTCGCGACGATGTCGCCCGCCAATCCGGCACCGCCCTCGCCCGTGAGGTCGAACGTGAGCACGTCGGTCGGCCCCGGGATGCCCATCCACCGGTCGTGCAGCGCGGCGATCCGCCGATCGTCGACGACTAGCACCGTGATCTCGGCCGCCGCGGCCCCGACCGCAGCCACGGCCCGCCGCACCACCCGCTCCAGCCACGCGGTGTCGACGGCCACGACCTTCTGCCGGTTCACGACTTCGACGCTTGTCGACATGTGCGGCCCTGACGCGGGCCTTGGGGATGCCCCATCATAGATAGTCTCGCGTGAAGGCTCAGGGTTGCCCGTGCCCAGGAGTCCGGTCACGCCGTGACCGGATCACGTTGGATTCGGCGTCGCTCGTGACCCGGTTTGGCGGAACCGGGCTCCAGAGGGCTGACGCGCCCCAGGAGTCCGGTCACGCCGTGACCGGATCACGTTGGAGGTGGTCTTGGGTGACGCGGGCTCCGGGGAGCCCATGCCATCTCGCCGGACGCTCGCTACCGGCATCCTGCCGTCCGCTCGCTCGGAGGAAACCTCGCTCCGCAATCCTTGCTGCGCTCGGTTTCCTACGCCGCTCGATTGGCATGGGCTACCCGGAGCAGTCCACGGTGCACATGGAAGGCACGCCGTCGCGCGGATTCGTCTGACCCCACGCCGCGGGCCCAGCACTCGCACGAACACGGCCGCCCGGATGTGCGGCCGGCGGCAGCGGCCGAAGGCCGGAGTGCCGCGAAGCCCGCCGGGGGCAGGGATGCCCCGCCGGGCGTACATTAAGCCGTCCGCTGATCCGGATACTTCACGCGCCCGTGGTAGACGGCGGTGAGGCTCTTCACGAGGCTCCGCTCGACGGTCTTCAGTTCCTCGAGCGTGAGGCCGCACTCGTCGAACTGGCCGTCCTCGAGCCGCTTCTGGGCGAGCTCGTGGACGAGGCTCGCGATCCGGGCCGGCGTGGGCTCGGAGAGCGTGCGGCTCGCGCTCTCCGCGGCGTCGGCCAGCATCATCACGGCCGACTCGCGGGTGCTCGGCTTGGGGCCGGGGTAGCGGTAGGTCTGCTCGTCGGGCCCGTCGCCGTGGGGATCGGCCTGCGACTGCTCCGCGGCCCGCTTGTAGAAATACTCCACCAGCGTCGTGCCGTGATGCTCGGCGATCAGGTCGATGATCGGCTGCGGCAGGTTGTACTGGCGGGCCAGTTCCACGCCCTCCTTCACGTGGGCGATGATGATCAGCGTGCTCATCGCCGGCACGAGCGACTCGTGGCGGTTTTCCTGGCCCTGGTTCTCCACGAAGTAGGCGGGCTTGAGCATCTTGCCGATGTCGTGGAAGTAGGCCCCTACGCGGACGAGCAGGCCCCGGGCCCCGATCGATTCGGCCGCCGCCTCGGCCAGGCTGGCCACGTTGATCGAATGGTTGTAGGTGCCGGGGGCGCGGCGGACGAGTTCCTGCAACAGCGGGTGGGCCACGTCTCCCACCTCCAGGAGGCTCAGGTCGGTGAGCACGCCGAACGACCGCTCCACGAAGGGCAGGAGGCCGGTCATCAGGAAGCCGGCGAGGATCGTCCAGATGCCCGTCCGCCCCGCCTCGTAGACCATCTGCAGATCGAACGGCCGCTCGTGCAGGAGGTTGGCCCCCACCTGCGTGAGCATCGCCACGGCCCCCGCCCACAGGCCCACGTAGATCAGCTTGCTGCGGCTGCGGATCCGCCCCATCCAGAAGACCATCGCCGCGGCGGCGGCCGCCAGGGTCACGTATTCGGGCAGGCCCCGGCCCAAGCCGAGCACCACCACGAGCGCCACCTCCGCGGCCAGGAGCAGGGCGAGATCCTCGTCGTAGGCGATCGCGATCGTCATCGCGAACAACAAGAGCGGCACGACCTGGGCCTGCCAGGCATCGGCCGCCGCCAAGAGGCAGGCCACGACCGTGACGACGGAGAAGCCGACGAGCGTGGCCACGTGGCCCACGTCCTTGAACAGCTCGCGATGGTTGAGGTGGATGTAGAAGCCCGACAACGCGAACAGCGCCGCGAACAATCCGAACATGGCGAGGGCCCGGGCGGCCCGCTGGCCCGGCTTCTGCGACCGCAGGAACTCCTCGTGCTCCCGCTCGAGCAGCCCGAGCGACTCGGCATCCACCGGCTTGCTCGCCTCGGCGAGCAGGCTCCCCTCCCGGAACGAGGCAAACTGCTCGGGCGTCTTGTCGATGGCCTCCCGCTTGGCCCGGGCCGTGCCCTCGCGGTCGATCTGCAGGGTGCCCGAGAGCCGGGGCTCGATCCAGGCGACAATCCGATCGACGAATGGGCCCTCGCCGAGCTCCTCGTTGAGCCTCGTCCGCAGCCGGGCCTTGGCCTCCACGAGCAGCACCTGCGGCACCTGCACCCGCACCGTCTCGCTCGGATTGCCGACCGGATGGACGTCGATCTCGTTCTGGCTGCCCTCGTCGAAGGTGTGCTGGATCTTGTCGAGAATGCCCGTGGCCTCGAGCTCCTGGAAGGCGAGGTCGATGCCCTTCTCGAAGAGCAGCAGCTTCTCCTTGGTGTCGATCCGGCCCCGGAACCGCTGGAACTCCTGCTCGGCCGCCGCGATCTCCGCGGCCAGTTCGGGGGCGACCGCAGGCGGGGCCGGACCGAGGTCGGCCGGTTTGGCGTTGTCGGCCTTCCCGTCACTGTCGGCCGCCGCCTGCCCCTCGCCTTCCGGCTTCAGATCGGGCGGGTCCGGCGCCACCGGCACGGGGGCCGGCGGTGGCAGCCGTTCGAGGACCGGCGCGGCCTCGGGGGCGAACTCCGTCCAGGCACTGCGCGGCACCGTGGCCAGCGAGCCGGCCGCCGCGATCTCCGCGGCCCGGTTCTTGAGACCGTCGCGCAGCTGCACGATCGGGGCCTTGTCCTGGGCGTAGACGACCCGCACCTTGGCGGCCGCCCGGTCGCGGGCCAGGCGGGTGGCCTCCGGATCGGGCTTCTCGAAGGGCACCCGGGAGACGACGCCGTGCACGGGCACCGATCCCAGGCGGAAGGAGAACGGCTCCGCCCAGCCCCGCAGCACCATCAAGAGCACGAGGCCGGCCACGAGGCAGATCCCCAGCCGCAGCAGCACCTCGGGCCGCGCGACCTGACCGGCCAGCGCGCCCCAAAAGCCGTGGGGCAGTTCGACGCCGCCCGGGCGGCGAAGGCGACGGCGCGACGAGGGGGAGCCGAGGGGCATCGCTGCTTACCGGTCGTAGGCCTCGACGATCCGCTGCACGAGCGCATGCCGCACGATGTCGGCACCGCCGAGCTCCACCCGGCCGCAGCCCGGGACGTCGCGGAGCCGCTTCATCGCGTCGAGCAGGCCGCTCTGCCGGTCGGGCGGGAGGTCGATCTGCGTCGTGTCGCCGGAGATCACCATCTTCGAGCCGATGCCCAGCCGCGTGAGGAACATCTTCATCTGGGCGACGGTCGTGTTCTGGGCCTCGTCGAGGATGATGAAGGCGTGATTGAGCGTGCGGCCCCGCATGTAGGCCAGCGGGATCATCTCCACGATGTCCTGCTCCGTGAGCCGCTTGAGCTGCTCGTACTCCATCATCTCCCGCAGCGCGTCCATCAGGGGCCGCAGGTAGGGATTGATCTTGGCCTGCAGGTCGCCCGGCAGGTAGCCGAGGCTCTCGCCCGCCTCGACCGCGGGCCGCACGAGCACGATCTTCTTCACCTGCTCCGACCGCAGCATCGACACGGCCATCGCCACCGCGAGGAACGTCTTGCCGCTGCCGGCCGGGCCGGCGCAGAGCACGATGTCGTGGTCGCGGATCGCCTGCACGTAGGCGGCCTGGCCCGCCGAGCGGGGCATGAGCTGGCCGCCGGGCCGGTGCACCTCGATCGCCTCGTGTCGCGGCGCGAACTCCTCGCCCGTGGCGATCCTGAGCAGGCGGTCGACCTCGTCGGCGCCCACGCCACCCCGCTCCCGCACGATGCGCTCGAGTTCCTCGAACACCTCGGTGGCCCGGAGCACCGCGTGCTCCTCCCCCTCGATGTGGATGGAGTCGTCGCGGGCCGCGATGCCCACGCCGAGCGCCGCCCGGATCCGCCGGAGGTGCTGGTCTCGCGGACCGAAGATGGCACCGAGCCGCTTCGTGTCGACGACCGCGATGGTGGAACGAGGCATCGAAACCCGCGGCGATCGCTCGGGCCGGCGGTCTCGGGGGAACGGTTGAACAGGCCGCTCCCTTACTATACCCCAGGGTCGCCCGGCCGGCGGCGACGCGGTTTCCGGCCGATGTCCGCCGGCTTTCAGGCGGCGGACGGCCCGCCGAACACCCAGGCGAGCCAGGCCACGGGAGCCGCCAGCAGCGTGGCGTCCACCAGGTCGAGCACGCCCCCCAGGCCCCCGAGCGAGCGGCCCGAATCCTTGGCGCCGAGTTCCCGCTTCACGAGCGACTCCGAAAGATCGCCGAGCATCCCGGCCACGCCCACCGCCAGACCGTAGACCGGCCAGCCGCCCCAGGGCTGCCCGCCCCCCGCCTGCGCCGACCAGCCGAGCACGAGCCAGGCGACCACGAGCGACGCCGCCACCGACGCCGCGGCGCCCTCCCACGTCTTCCCGGGACTCACGAGCGGCGCGAGCTTGTGGCGGCCGACGAGCGAGCCGACCACATAGGCGGCGATGTCGCCCCCTTTGACGACGGCGACCATGCTCACCAGGGGCAGCATGCCAACCAGGCCCCGCGGCCCCCCGAGCAGTCGCAAGCCCACCATGAAGGCCAGCGGCATGCCGACCGCCGCCACCACGAAGAAGCCACCCGCGACGCGGACGAGGCCGCCACCGGCGGGCCGATACCGAGCGACCTCCACCGTCAGCATCGCGCCGAGCGCGATGAACGTGGCCACCGCCGCCCAGCCCACGATGGCCGCGGGCCCGTCAGCCACCGTCGCGGCCGCCGCCGCGGCGATCGGCACCAGGGCGGTGGCCGGCGGCAGGAGCCGCCCGTCGAGGTCGTGTCCGCGGGCCGCCGCCAGGCGGACGGCCTCGGCCGCCCCGCACCATCCGAGCAGCGCCGCCACCGGCGCGAGCCACCAGGCGGGCGGTGCCCCGAGCAGGCCCGTGGCATCGGCCCAGCAGAAGGCCGCGAACCCACCGGCCGTCAGCACGGTGACGATGGCCCTCGAGACGAGCGCGGAACGCGGCGAACCGGCGGCGGTCACGGCTGGACGATGCCCCCGAAGCGACGGTCGCGGCGGGCGTAGTCGGCCAGTGCCGCGTCGAGATGCTCCTCGGCGAACTCGGGCCACGGCACCTCGGTCACCCACAGCTCCGCGTAGCTGATCTGCCAGAGCAGGAAGTTGCTCACCCGCATCTCGCCCGCGGTGCGGATCAAGAGATCGGGGTCGGGCATGCCGGCCGTGTCGAGGCGGGCGGCGAAGGCCGCCTCGTCGATCGCGTCGGGATCGAGGCGGCCGGCGGCCGCATCGCGGGCGAGGCTGCGGGCCGCCGCCACGATCTCCGCCCGCGAGCCGTAGTTGACCGCCAGACAGAGCCGCATCCCGTCGTTGGCCGAGCAGAGCTCGATCGTGCGATCGACGTCGGCCAGCGTGCCGGCCGGCAGCCCTTCGCGGCGGCCGATCACCGAGACCCGCACCCGCTGCCGCATCAAGAGCTCCCGCTCCTCGACCATGTAGTGGCCGAGGAGCTGCATCAGGAACGAGAGCTCGGCCTCCGGCCGCCGCCAGTTCTCGCTCGACAGGCAATAGAGGGTGAGCTGCTCGATCCCGAGCCGGACACAATGCTCGGTGATCCGCCGCACGCTCGTCACGCCCTGGCGATGCCCCTCGATCCGGGGCAGGCCCCGCCGCTGCGCCCAGCGGCCGTTGCCGTCCATGATGATGGCGACATGCCGGGGCAGCGGGGCCGGCCGGCCGACGGCGCCGGCGGCGACATGCTCCTCCGGCGGGGCGGTCAGGCCCGCGCCGGCGTGCTCGGTTGGGCTGGTGGCCATGACGGTCGCCGAGGTGACGGGCGGTCGCAGAAAATCGTCTGCTCGCGGTCGGGGCCGACCGACACGATCGAGACCGGCCGGCCGAGCAGGTCGCCGATCGCGGCGAGGTACTGTCGGGCCGCCGCCGGCAGGGCGCCGTGCCCGCGGACGCCGGCCAGGTCCTCGCCCCACCCGGGGAGCGTCTCGTAGACCGGCACCGCCCGCTCGAGATCGGTGATCTGACTGGGGAACTGCGTCACGCGGCGGCCGTCGATCTCGTAGGCCGAGCAGATCTTGAGTTCGTCGAGGCCGCCGAGCACGTCGAGCAGCATCACGGCCAGCTCGTCCACGCCCGAGAGCCGGGCCGTGTAGCGGGTGGCCACGGCGTCGAACCAGCCGCACCGCCGCGGCCGGCCGGTGACGGTGCCGTATTCGCGCCCCCGCTCCCGCAGGTGCAGGCCGACGGCGTTGTCCTGCTCGGTCGGCAGGGGGCCGCCCCCGACGCGGGTCGAGTAGGCCTTCACGACGCCGATCACGCGATCGATCCAGCGGCCGGGCACACCGGAGCCGGCGGCCACGCCCAGGCCCGACGAGTTGCTGGCCGTGACGTAGGGAAAGGTGCCGTGATCGACGTCGAGCAGGGCTCCCTGCGCGCCCTCGAAGAGCACGCGCCGGCCCGCCTCGACGGCATCGAGCAGGAATGCCGTGGTGTCGGCCACGAACGGCCGCAGCCGCTCGGCATACGCCGCATACTGGGCGTGGATGGCGGCCGCGTCGAGCGGGGCGGCGGCATCGTCGCCGGGCTTCCGCCACGAATCGAGGAGCCGGTTCTTGAAGGCGCAGACGTGCTCGATCCGCTGCCGCAGGTCGCCGCGGTAGAGGTCGCCCAGGCGGATCGCCAGCGCCCGGCCCACCTTGTCGCGATAGCAGGGGCCGATGCCCCGGCCGGTGGTGCCGATCGCCCCGCCCCCCGACAGGCTGGCGTCGAGGAGCCGGTCTTCGGCGATGTGCCAGGGAAAGACCACGTGGGCCCGGTCGCTCAGCTGCAGCTTGCCGGCCACCGTCACGCCCCGCGACTCGAGCATCTCGATCTCGCGGATGGCGCTGGCCGGGTCGAGCACCACGCCGCCGGTGACCACGCAGGGCACGCCGTCGCGGAGGATGCCGCTGGGGATCAGCGAGAGCTTCCAGGTCTGGCCGCCGGAGACGACCGTGTGGCCGGCGTTGGCGCCGCCGGCATAGCGGACGACGAGGTCGTGCTCGCCGGTGAGAATGTCGACGAGCTTGCCCTTGGCCTCGTCACCCCACTGGAGACCGATGACACAGGTGCCGGGCACGGGCCGTGAACCTCCGAGACGCTCGAAAACCGCGGAGGACTCTGCTCGCGACCTCCCCTCAGAGTGTAAAACCGCGGGAAAACCGGTCAAGCGAGCCCGCATGAAGCCCCAGCCCGGAACCGTCCACCACGTCGCCGCAGCCGATCGCGGCCTGACGCTGGCCGCCTTCCTCAGGCGCCGCCTCGGCAACGCGAGCTGGTCGCGGGTGCAGCAGCTCGTGCGGGGCCGGCAGGTGCAGATCCACGGCAACGTCTGCACCGACCCGGCCCGTCGGCTCCAGGAGGGCGAGGTGGTGAAGCTGCTGTCGGTGGCCGCGCCGAAACTGCCGGGGGCGACCGACGTGCGGATCGTGCACCTCGACGATGATGTCGTGGTGGTCGACAAACCGACCGGCGTGACCACCACGCGGCACCACGAGGAGCGATCCTGGCCGGCCCGGCGGCGGCAGCTGCAGCCGACGCTCGAGGAACTCGTGCCCGACGCGATTGCCGCGTACCTCGCCGACCGCGCCGCGCAGCAGGGCCGCGGCGCCCGCCGACCCGCAGGGCCGAAGCCGCGGAAGCGGGTGCCGCCCGTGCGGGCCGTGCACCGCATCGACCGCGAGACGAGCGGCCTGGTGGCCTTCGCGCGGAACGTACCGGCCGCCCGGATCCTGGCCGAGCAGTTCCGCCTGCACACCACCCAGCGACGCTACCTGGCGCTCGTGATCGGCCGGGTGGGGGCGGGCATGATCCGCACGCACCTCGTCCGCGACCGCGGCGACGGACGCCGCGGCTCGACCGAGGACGGCGAGGGCAAGCTGGCCGTGACGCACGTCACTCCGGTCGAGCACTTCGGCGACGCCTACACGCTCGTGGAATGTCGCCTGGAGACGGGCCGCACCCACCAGATCCGGATCCACATGGCCGAGACCGGCCACCCGGTGTGCGGCGAACGGGTGTATGCCCCGCCGGCGCGGAAGGGCACGCCCCGCGACGAGTCGCGGGCCCCGCGGATCATGCTGCACGCGGCCGAACTCGGCTTCGTGCATCCCGTGAGCGGCGCGGAACTCGCGTTCGAGAGCCCGCTGCCGGCCGACATGCGGCAGGTGATCGCCGGCTTGCGGAAGCGGTTCGCGGGACCGGGGTGAGCCCCGGGAGTCCTGTCACTCCGTGACCGTCAAGGAGCCCGGTCACTCCGTGACCGTCAAGGAGTCCGGTCACTCCGTGACCGGATCACGGGAGGCGCCGCGTCGGCTCTGACCCGGTTCCGGCGGAACCGGGCTCCTGGGGAGGAACCGGGCTCCTGGGGACCCAACCGGGCTCCTGGGTCACGGATCGAGCGTCGCCGACTCACCGCCGGCCCGCGTCGACGCGGCCTCCCAGGCGGTCGGGTCGACGGCGTCGGCGACGAACCGCACGGAGCCGTCGGCCAGGCACACGTTCACGCCGCCGGGATGTCGGCTGCGGGCTGTCCGCCAGCCGTAGCCGGCGTACTGGCGGGCCTTGTCGGCCGTGTTCATCACGGCGGCGAGGCAGTCGAAGCTGCCGGCGTTGGGCTGTCGGGCGTGGTTGTAGAGCGTGGTGCGATACTCGCCGTTGGCCCATGAGAAGCCCCGCAGGTCGGTGAAGTTGTAGTACAGCGGGCGGGTGCAGTCGGCCTCGGTGAGCGGCGTCGTGAAGATGAAGCCGTAGCCCGTGGCGGGCTCGATGCCCGTCGGGCTCTGCACGGCCCTCGGCCCGACGCCGAGCGTGCTCTCGGAAAAGGCGACCGTCTTCGACAGCCCGTCGGTGACGTCCTTCGCGCGAACCTCGGAGTTGATGAAGAACAGCCCGTCGGTGTCGAAGGGCGTGCCGCCGTCGACGCCACTGCCGGTGCAGGCGGCGTAGTTCGTGGGCCCGAACGTCTCCGACACGGGCCGGCCGATGTCGGTGGGGCAGAGGAACAGGGGCACGACCCGGGCCACGACCGGCTTGTTCTGCGGGGCGACCGAGTCGGGGCCGATGCCCGTGTAGAGCGGCACCGTGAGGTCGAGGCCGGCGAGTAGCGTCTCCTCCTCGTAGAACGGCGCCAGGTGGGCGAGCACCGACCAGCGGAAGAACTGGTGCGGGAAGTTGCGGTTCCGCACCCACTCCCGCGATTCGGCTCCGAGCGGGAAATGCCGCCGGGCCGATTCATGGTTGGCCAGGGCGAGGCCCAACTGCCGGAGATTGTTGCCGCAGTTGGTGCGGCGAACCGTCTCGCGGGCCGCCTGCAGCGAGGGCAGCAGGATTCCGAAGAGCACGCCCTTCGACACCGACGGGCTGTTCTTCATCAACTCCGAGGTTCGCGCGAAGGACGTCACCGACGGGCTGTCGAAGACGGTCGCCTTTTCCGAG